>JAYTCN010000117.1:0-2004 GCA_043736475.1 Paracoccaceae bacterium | reverse complement strand
TCGTCGCCCGGTCGGCCAGCGGCAGATTGTCCAGCCCCTCACCCCAGAATTCGACGAATTTGCTGACCACGCCGTGTTTGCGCAACATCTGCACCACTTTCAGCACCAGATCGGTCGCGGTCACCCCTTCCACCATCCGCCCGGTCAGCCTGAAGCCGACCACTTCGGGGATCAGCATCGACACCGGCTGGCCCAGCATTGCCGCCTCGGCCTCGATCCCGCCGACGCCCCAGCCGAGCACGGCGAGGCCGTTGATCATCGTCGTGTGGCTGTCGGTGCCGACCAGGGTGTCGGGATAGGCCACCTCCGCCCCGCTCTGGTCGGTATCGGTCCAGACCGTCTGCGCCAGATATTCGAGGTTGACCTGATGGCAGATCCCGGTTCCCGGCGGCACCACCCGGAAATTGTTGAACGCGCCCTGACCCCATTTCAGGAACTCGTAGCGCTCCATGTTGCGCTCGTATTCGCGGTCGACATTCATCTGGAAGGCGCGCGGATTGCCAAACTCGTCGATCATCACCGAATGGTCGATCACCAGATCGACCGGATTGAGCGGGTTGATCTTTTCCGGATCGCCGCCCAGAGCCACCATCGCGTCGCGCATCGCCGCCAGATCGACCACCGCCGGCACCCCGGTGAAATCCTGCATCAGCACCCGGGCCGGGCGATAGGCGATTTCGCGCGGATTTTTCCCACCGGCTTTGCCCCAGTCCGAGAATGCCCGGATGTCGTCCAGCGTCACGGTTTTCCCATCCTCGAACCGCAGCATGTTCTCCAGCACCACCTTCAGCGCTGCCGGCAAATTCGCAAACACCCCCAAACCCGCCGCTTCCGCCGCCGGGATCGAGTAATAAGCATATTTCGCCCCGCCGACCTTCAGCTCGCGCCGCGTTTTGCCTTTGTCGTGGCCGGTGATGATGGTCATTTTGGCCTCCGCAGAATCTGGGTCAGGAACGAACCGGTTCTGCCCCAAATCGGGGCCACGAACAAGTTGCGCCGCGTTATTGTATACTACGGCATACATTGGCAAGTGCCGCAACCCATCCTCTTCCCCAAATCCTGCCAATCCGTTACTGCAAATTCATGACATTGCTTGTGAAAGACCTTGCTTGCCGTCGTGGCGGGCGCGGCGTGTTCGAAGGTCTCGAATTCAGCGTCGAGCCTGGTCACACGCTGCTTGTGCAGGGCCCGAACGGTGTCGGCAAATCCACTTTGCTTCGGGTGCTGGCCGGATTGACCAGGCCGGAGCGCGGCGAGATCGGCCTTGGCGCGCACTCACCAAGCCGCGATCCCGACGACTGGAGCGCGCAAATCGCCTATGCGGGCCACCTCGACGCGATCAAGCCACAGTTGACTTTGGCGCAAAACCTGAAGTTTTGGGCGGCGATCAGCGACGGCGGTGACGTGCCCGCCGCACTCAGACATTTCAACCTTGATCATCTCGCCGACCGCCTGACGCAAACCTGCTCGGCCGGCCAGAAGCGCCGCCTGGCGCTCGCCAGGCTTTTGCTGGCCAAGCGGCCGCTGTGGCTGCTCGACGAGCCGACCACCGCGCTCGACAGCGCGGCCCGGACCAGGCTGCAGCGGATGCTGGTGGCCCATTGCGCCAGCGGCGGCATCGCCGTGGTGGCCACCCATCACCCGCTCGACCTGCCAAATTCAACCGTGTTGAACCTCAGCCCCGCGGCCGGGAACACCGATCCGTTCCTCGAAGGTGCCGCATGAAGGCGATGATGGTCCGTGAATTGGCGCTTGCGCTGCGAAACGGCGGCGGCGCCGGGCTTGGCCTCGTGTTCTTTCTGATCGTGACCGTGCTTGTTCCGTTTGGAATTGGTCCCGACAAGGCCATTCTTGCCGTGGTCGCCCCCGGAACCCTGTGGATCGCGGCGCTTCTGGCGTGCCTCTTGTCGCTCGACCGGTTGTTTCAGCCTGACTTCGAGGACGGCAGCCTGGAATTGCTGGCTCTGTCACCCTTGCCGCTGGAGACCGTCGCGCTGGCAAAGG
>JAYTCN010000116.1:0-11328 GCA_043736475.1 Paracoccaceae bacterium | reverse complement strand
AAAATCCCCAAGGAACTGGAAGAGGCCGCCTGGGTCGACGGTGCGGGTCGCATCTACACGCTGTGGCGGGTGATCCTGCAGCTGGCCTTGCCCGGCATCATGGTGGTGGCAATCGCAATCTTTATCGCCGCTTACGCCCAGCAATTCCTGTTCGCGCTGACTTTCAACTCGACCAACGAGCTGAACCCGTTGCCTGTCGGCCTTTACCAGTTCTTTGGCCAACAGACCGTGGTCTGGAACGAGCTGATGGCGGCCTCGCTGGTCGGCATCCTGCCAGTGCTGATCGTCTACATATTCCTGCAACGCTACATCGTCGCCGGGCTTACTGCCGGCGCGGTGAAAGAGTGAATTACTGAAGCCTGCAACCAACCAGGTTGAAGACAATGAAGATGAAACCGATATTGCTGGGCGGCGCGGTTGCGCTGGGCTCGGCGGGGATGGCATGGTCGCAAGACGTGACCATCCACATGATCAACTGCGGCGCGATTGCCGATCAGGGCACCAGCGTCCAGGCCGAGCACGTGGCCGCCTGGGAGGCCGCCAATCCCGGCTTCAAGGTCAATGTCGAATATGTGCCGTGGCGCAGATCGCTGCTGCTATCGACGGCGTGAAATAGTCACGCTCTAGGCCCGGTCCCCGATCCTCCCGGGGGCCGGGCTGCTTTCAGTCATTGCAAGGATACGACGATGGGACAACTCAGCCTCGCCGATGTGCGCAAAGCCTATGGCACGGCGCAGGTAATCAAGGGCGTTTCGCTGGAGGTGACACACGGCGAGTTCGTGGTCTTTGTTGGCCCTTCCGGCTGTGGCAAGTCCACGCTGTTGCGGATGATTGCCGGCCTTGAGGAAATAACCGGCGGCGAAGTCAGCATCGATGGCAAACGGGTCAACGATCTGCCGCCGGTGCAGCGCGGCATCGCCATGGTGTTCCAGTCCTACGCGCTGTATCCGCATATGACCGTCTATGAAAACATCGCTTTCCCGCTGCGGGTCGAAAGACTTGGCCAAGCCGAGGTCGAGGCGAAAGTCCGCTGGGCATCGGGCATTCTGAAACTCGACGAACGCCTGCAACACAAACCCGGCCAATTATCCGGCGGCCAGCGCCAGCGCGTCGCCCTTGGCCGCGCCATCGTGCGCGAACCCAGCGTCTTCCTGTTCGATGAACCGCTGTCAAACCTCGATGCCGCCCTGCGGGCCGAGATGCGGCTGGAATTGTCAAAACTGCACCGCGATCTCGACGCGACAATGATCTACGTCACCCAAGACCAGGTCGAGGCGATGACCATGGCCGACCGGATTGTCGTGCTCGACAAAGGGGTGATTTCACAGGTCGGAACGCCGCTTGAATTGTATCACAAGCCGCAAAACCTGTTCGTGGCCGGGTTCATCGGCAACCCGAAAATGAATTTCCTGCCGGTGACCTGTGTGGCGGCCAGCAAGGCGGGTGCCAAGGTCACGGTCCCGGGAGGCACCAGCCTGAGCGTCCCCTGTGACGCCACAATTGTGACCGCCGGCCAGAAATTAACGCTCGGCATCCGCCCGGATCATATCGGTTCGGGCGGTTCCGAGGCACGCATTGACGCGCTGCCCACCGTGATCGAACGCCTTGGAATCCATACTGTCGCCTATTGCAGCGCGGCAGGCAGCGACGGCGTGTTCTGTGCCCTGCTGGAAGGGGCAGCTCCGGCACAGGTCGGCAAGACCCTGCCCCTGACTTTCAATGGCGCCGATTGCCATCTGTTCGGCGCTGACGGCAACGCACTGGAACGGCATGTACCAATGACCGAGCTTGATCCGAACAGGGTGAACGCCGGGGTGGCCTGACGAAAGCTAGCGCTCGTTGATCGGCCAAATATCCTGTCGGGCCTTTTGGTAGGGCGTGGTTCGCGGATCGTTCGGATAGGGTGACCCGGCCGAACAATATAGGATCTTCGACGCTATCTGCGAAAACGAGGCGTAGAAATGGTTGGTAGATTTGACCACCAGAATCCGTCGTTGCCGCAGGTCGATACCGAAAATCCGGAACAGGCTTGTGTCAAAACACTGGGCCCGGGTTGAATTCAGAATCACCTCGATGCCGTCAAACCGGATCAGCACCGCATCGCCGATCGGAACCTGGCCAGCGCCGAAGGTCTGCAGGGCGTTCCTGATACAACGCACGACCTCGACAGTCGCATCGACAGGTCGACCAGTGCCGGGCGCCGATTTCGCGCCGAATCGCAGCGCCAGCCGCGCTCCTGCACCCGCTGCCAGGCAAATCTGCACCGCTACCGGATCCCAGATCGAGCCAAAGGCGATGTCGCAGGTGCCGCGACGCATCGCCTCGGCCAGGATCACCGTCGCATCGCCTGCGGTTCCGCCGCCAGGATTGTCCCACAAGTCGGCGATCACCACCGGATGGGTGCGGGAATTTTCGGCGATGGCCAGTGCTTCGCCGGGCGTTACCTCGCGACTGCGCACTTTGCCCCGCAGGGCGTAAAGATCTTCGCCAAGCTCTGTTGCCAATGTCGCGGCGAAGCCGGCATCGCCGTCGGCCACGGTCAAGACTTTGGTTCCCATCTCGGGAACGTCACCCGCCATGAAGCCATGGATCACCGAGATCGACAGGATGCGTTTATCGGACGCTTCCAGTTCATACAACCGGTCGACATAGCCGCGCATGGGTTGAGCAGATGTCGGGAACACGTCGATCATCTTGCAATCATGCACCGCCATGACCGGCCTGATTTTACCCGCAAGCCGAAGCGCCAGCAGCCGCCACAAATCTTCGGCCCGGTCAACGAAATCAGTATGCGGGAATTCCTTGAACGCGATCAGCATATCCGCCGCCGCAACCCGCCGCTTGGTCAAATGCGAATGCGGGTCGAGGGTGGCAAATATCGGCACGTCCGGTCCGACCAGAGCACGCACGCTATCCAGAAAGTCGCCTTCGGGGTCGTCATACCCGTCCGCCACCATCGCGCCGTGCAGGCCCAGGGCGACGGCATCTACCGGCAGGGCCGCTTGCAGTTGCCCCAATATCTCGTCGCGCAGGCTCTCAAAGGTCGCCCGATTCAGCAGCCCTGCGGGATCGGCCCAGGCGGCCGTGCCCTCGATCAAATCCCAGCCGTGTTTTTCCGCAACTTCGCGCCCGACCGGTATGACCGCAGAACATAAAGTCGGCGTGTCCGGATGTTCGCCGGGGCGGGCCAGCAATGACGCTTCGAAAGCGCGAATATCGACGCGGATCGGCGAGAATGTATTGGTCTCGGTCGCCAATACCGCCGTGAAAACCCGCTTGGTCATTCGCGTCCCATCGGGTTTGGCAGGTAGCCGGCAAAACCGCTGATCTTCCAGCGCCCTTCCTGCTTGCGGCAGAAATAAAGCGACTGCCACAACAGCCGGTCAGTACCGCCGTCGGCGCGGGCAATGCTGCCGTCGAATTTCTTGTGTGCAATAGCGCAGTCGCCCGAAATCTCGATCTGTTCGAGACGGGTCGCGCGGAAGATCGCCGCGCCCGGATCTTCGGCGAAATCGGTTGCCTGCGTCTCGGCTGCCTGTCGCAACCATTCGACGCGATAGGTGTCGAGTGTCGGAAACGACAAACGCCAGTCGTCCGGGTCAGGCATTTTCTTGCCATCGATTCCCATGAATCCATCGCTGATGAAATCGCCCGCCACAAGTTGCCAGTCAGCAGCCAAAAAGGCGGTGATGTCCCGCTCGACCAACATCTGCCAAATCGCGCGTCGGTCGGGCTCGTCAGCAGCAAACGGATTGGTCATCGAAGCCATATTGTGAAAACCATTTTCATATCTGGTTGATATGATCGCAAATTTGCGGCATAAATGCCATTGAGTCAATCACAACTGAAAATGAATTTCAGATTTACCCAGGAGCAAGCCAATGGAACTCAAGCGCTTTGGCGTCAGCAAGGCGGGCGCTGGCGGTCAGGACCTGCCTTTTGCCCGCGCCGTCGCGGCGGCAGGCTGGCTGCATGTTTCGGGCCAGGTAGCGATGGAAAACGGTGCGGTGAAGGGAACCGGCGTCGTCGGGCAAACCCACGTTGCGATCCGCAATCTTTTGGCCATTCTCGACGAAGCAGGCTACGGCCTTGAACACGTTGTCCGTTGTGGCGTCTGGCTCGACGATCCGCGCGATTTCTGGTCGTTCAATGGCGTGTCCCGGGAATACTTCGGCGCCCATCCGCCCGCCCGCGCCTGCGTGCAAGCGTCGATGATGATCGACTGCAAGGTGGAAATCGACTGTATCGCCTACAAGGCACCCTGATGCCACAAAGTGATCTGTTCGCAGTGCTGAACGCCCAGCGTGGCTCGCTGTCACGCTCGGAGCGGAGCATCGCCGCGCTGCTGACCAGTGAAACCGACTATGCCCTGTCCGCCTCGATTACGGAACTGGCGGCACGGGCAGAAGTCTCGCCACCGACCGTCACCCGGTTTTGCCGCCGACTGGGCTGCGAATCCTATTCCGATTTCAAGATGCAACTTGCCCAGGCCGCCTTCACCGGGGTCCGGTACATCCGGCCGATGGAGATCGGCGAAAAACCTGACCACGCCGATTCCGTTTTTGACGCCGCCGCCAGCGCCCTGCGAACCACCCGCGACGCCCTCGACCGGGACAGGGTGGAGGAAGCGGCGAGGGCTGTTTCGCAGGCAGGAACAATCGCTGCCTACGGTTCCGGGGGCAATTCGGCGATGATCGCCAGTGAAATCCAGAACCGGCTGTTCCGGCTTGGTCTGCGCGTTACAGCCTCTGCCGATCATTCGTTCCAGCTCATGCAATCCGCCGCTCTCGGTCCCGGCGACGTGGTGATCGGATCGTCGCTGTCAGGACGCAATGCCGAGCTGGTCAAAGCCTTCGCTGCCGCCCGCACTTATGGCGCGGTGATCATTGCCATTTCGCGTTCGTCCAGCCCGGTCGCATTGGCGGCCCATATCAATCTGGCGGTGGATATCGACGAAGGCGACAATGTCCTGATGCCGACGTCGGCCCGCTACAGTTTTCTGATGATGGTCGATATTCTTGCGCATCGCGTCGCCCAGTTGCGCGAAGCTCCGGCGCGTGAAACTCTGCGCCGGATCAAGTTCCAGCTTGCCAATGAACGCGACGCCAACGACCGGGAGGTTCTGGGTGACTGAACAAACAACCGCGGTTGTCACCGGCGCGGGCGGTGACATCGGCCGCGCCATCGCCGCCAGCCTGTCGCGCGCCTATCGGGTGATCGTGGCGGATATTGATTTGGCAGCAGCCGCGAAAACCGCCAGTTCGCTGAACGCCACCGCCCTGCGTTGCGACATCACCGACCCGGCTTCGGTTGCCAGCTTTGCCAAAGCCGTCCGCGCCGTCGGCGTGGTTTCGGTGTTGGTCAACAACGCCGGTGCGGCGCAGGATGTGTCGCTGCACGCGCTGACCGAGGCCGGGCTGGCTGCCGACCTGAACCTGAACCTCGCCGGGGCGATCCGCATGTTCAAGGCGTTTGAAGCTGATCTGATCGCCAACAACGGCTGCCTGATCAACATCGCCTCGGTCAACGGCATCGGCACATTTGGCCACCCGGCCTATTCCGCCGCCAAGGCCGGGCTGATCCAGTTCACCCGCGCGGTCGCTGTCGAATATGGCCGCTACGGCCTCCGCGCCAACACCGTCGCCCCCGGCACGGTGCAGACGCAGGCGTGGAAAGCCCGGCAGTCAGCAAATCCCGATGTTTTTGCCGAGGCAAAACGCTGGTATCCGCTCGACCGGGTCGCAAGGCCCGAAGACGTGGCCGAAGCCGTCGCGTTTCTGGTTGCTGCCCAGGCCATCACCGGCGTCTGCCTGCCGGTTGATTGCGGTCTGCTGGCCGGACAATCGGCGCTGGCGGCCACTTTCACCCAATCAGCTGACTTCACCCGTTGAAAGCCTTGCCATGACCGATGCCGCCTACCGTCTGGAAACGCGCTACACGCCGCTGGATGACGAAAGAATGGGCCGGTTCGACCTGACCTTGCACAACCTTTCGGACCGACTGTTATCGGATTTCACCCTGTGTTATTCGGCCGTGACCCGCGCCGGGCGTGGTGCGACTTGTGGCAACGCCGCGCTTTTGCGCCGGGTCGCCAATTTCCACGAATTCGCTCCGCCGCAAGGTTTCACCCTCGCTCCCGGTGCCAGTTGGACGTTCGCTCTGGAAGGACTGACCCATCGCCCCAAACATCGACTCGACGGGCCGAAGGCGGCCTATCTTGCGCTGAAAACCGGCACGGCCCGCGTCACCACCGGCGATCTGCGCACCGACGCTTTCGCCTCTGGCCCGTTGCGCCATATTCCCGAGGGCAAGGCGGAAATCCCGCTTTCGGTCACGCCGTGGCCGCAGAATTGCGCGATCACCGAATGGCGGACCGAAGCCGTGGTTCTGGTCCCGCAACCCGCCACCAATGCCGACGATCTGGCAGCCACAGGCAAAATCGCCGCGCTCTCGCAGCGACTGTTCCCCGCCAGCCGGGCGCCGTTCGCGCTGACGGGCAAGGGCCTGACACTGACATTCCTTCGGGATGCGTCGTTTAAGGCCGACGCTTACCGCCTTGACTTTACCGCCAGTCCGATCACGCTCGTCTCTGGCTCGGCTTCGGGCCGCGATTACGGGCTCATCAGCTTGGCGCAAATCGCCGGCGCCGCCCATGCTGACCCCGCAACGTTCAAACTCCCGGCGCGCGGCACAATTACCGATCATCCACGCTACACCTGGCGTGGGGCACACCTTGATGTCTCGCGCCATTTCTGGCCGCTGGAAGATGTGCTGCGTTTCCTTGACATCATGGCTTGGCTGAAATTGAACGCGTTCCAGTGGCACCTGACCGACGACGAAGGCTGGCGGCTGGAAATCAAGGCACTGCCCGAACTGACGGCGACCGGAGCCTATCGCGGGGCCGGATTGCCAATGGTGCCGCAGCTTGGTTCGGGCGCCGAAGCCTATGGTGGCTTCTATACCCAAGAACAGGTGCGCGGCGTCATTGCCCATGCCGCGGCGTTGCATATCGACATCGTGCCCGAGATCGACATTCCCGGCCATTCGACGGCGGTACTGAAGGCTCTGCCGCACCTCATCGACCCCGACGAGCCGCAAGACAGCTACCGTTCGATCCAGGGCTATCCCAACAACGCCCTCAACCCCGGTGTCGCGGCGACGCAGGGTTTTCTCGACACCGTGGTTGGCGAAGTCGCGGCGCTGTTCCCCGGCCCCTATATCCATGTCGGGGCTGACGAGGTCGACAAGGAAAGCTGGCTGCAATCGCCACGCGCCCGGGTGCTGATGCAATACGAGGGGCTGGCCAATACCGGCGAGGTGCAGGCACACTTGTTGCGGCGTGTGCAAAGCGCGATCCGAAGCCACGGCAAACAGCTGGCTGGCTGGGACGAGGTCAGCCACGGCGGCGGGGTCGATGCCGAGGGCACCCTGCTGGTCGCGTGGCAGAATCGCGAAGTAATCGCCAAGCTCGCCGCCGAAGGGTATGACGTGATCGCCAGCCCGGGCCAAGCCTATTACCTCGACATGGTGCAGGCCGATGGCTGGGACGAGCCCGGGGCGAGCTGGGCCGGGGTCTCGACCCCACAGACCTGTTATGAATATGACGCCGCCGGTGACCTGCCCGCGGGTCTGGCACAACGGCTGAAAGGGGTGCAGGCCTGCATCTGGAGCGAACATCTGGTCAACAAGGCGCTGTTCAACCATATGGTTTTCCCGCGCCTCGGCGCCGTTGCCGAGGCGGGCTGGACCGAAAAGGCCGGGAAAAACTGGCAGAGGTTCAGCTTTTTGTCGCGATTATTGCCGAAACTGTGAGGGCTAGAGCCCGCACACTATCCGGACAGAAACAGGCAATCGGCAGCTGCAAGCACGAGACAATCACACGGCTGACAGGTGAAAGAACGTCAGTGACTGCGCCAGTGCTCGTAGACGGCGAGCAGGAAAGCATGGAACGGATAGAATATCGGGTCACTCGGCGAGGACATCGGGTTTGGCATCTGGCCGCCCATGTCATTATGGACGTCATTGTGGTAGGGGACCATGAAATCATTCAGGGCTTCGTATGACGGGACATTGAGGATGGCCCCCGGCAACAACTGGGCGGGAAAGACAACCGACGGATTCGGTTTGTGGTTCCCGCGGCTGAGTCTTGCCGGAATAGCCGTATCCGGATCCCACGTGGGCAGCGGCACAAACTCGCCGCCGCCGTTCAACACCAGCCATTGCTCCAGCGCTGTAATAAACACGGAGTGCCAAGCCAGAAATCCGAGCCCGTGAATATGCAGAGTGTTGTCATTGGCCGCCGCCAAATGCCAGCCAACCGGGTTCTGGGTTGTGATATAGGTGTCCAGAAGGTTACGAAGCCTCTGCAGCTGCGCCGTGGAAAGAGAGCCAACGGACTTGCGATGCTGAGATGGATGAAGTTTATGAGCCATAGTGCAAATCTCCGTATCAGATTGACGGACAAGGCACACGAACAGTTATATCTGAGTAAAAAAAGGCGCGACCACGCGTTGACGGTAGTCCAAATGGAGCAAACTGTCAATAATGTTCCGTTGACCAGTGCGATAACAGGGAATGCGACGATACGCTGGGCGGTTCCGTCGGCCAAATAGTCTTGGCCCGCCCCCAATTCGAAGACCCCGGTCGATATCGCCGCCGAACCCCGTGAAATCACTTGTCTCGCTACCATTTCCGGCACGGAGTCCCGTTCGCGCCAGCGAGGCGCTATTCACGTAAATGGTGGAAGAAATGGGCGGCATGAATCGTCGCACGTCAGCGGCAGTCGGTGTCATTGCAGCCGCAGCGCGGCCGTTCGTTTTACCCGCGTAAGCGGAAACGCCGATGTATGGCCAAGCAGGCGGAGCGGGAATTGCGCTGACGGTGCGCCATCGTCCAGCCGGGCTGGACCGAGAAGGCGGTGAAAAGCAGGCAGGGGTTTGCGCTGCTGTACCGGGCCGTGTCGCAACTGCAGCGCGGCCGCCGATGGATGGAACTACCTGCCGGTCTATTTGGGTCCGATCCTTGTCTATTTGTTCGCGCACAAGTTCCTTGCCCGTTTGGTTACTGCCGTCAAAGCAGACGGCACCACGTCGATTTCCGACTTCATCGGCGGTCGCTTCAGCAAAAGCCGAAGCGTTGCCGCATTGGTTACTACTTTGGCACTTTTGGGCACGATCCCGTATCTGGCGCTGCAATTGCGGTCGATCGGCACAACCTACGCCGAGATATCCGGCGCTTACCGCGATCATGCTTGCGTTGTTTGCGATGTTGTTTGGAACCCGTCGTTATGAGGCCTCGGCCCGCAACGAGGCAGTTCTCTACGCGATTGCCGCGGAATCGCTTTTCAAGATTGCCGCGCTTTTGATTGCCGCTGGTTTGCAATTTCTTTGTTCACGGATGCAGCGCCAGCCGTTCAAACACTCGGGTTGGAAAGGCTGGCCGGAAATTTTGCTGCCGACAAGATCGGTCTGGATTTCTTCGTGATCACGCTATTGTCCATGGCGGCAATCTTGTGTCTGCCGCGCCAATTTTATATCGGTGTCATTGAAGCCAGCTCGGCCGACGACGTCGCTTTGTCGCGCTACGCCTTTGTCGCCTACCTGACAGTGACCGTTGTCGTTGTCGTCCCGATCACGCTTGCCGGGCTTGCCTTGCTTCCAGGCGAAGCGCGGCCAGATCTGTTTCTGATGTCGCTGCCGCTTGCTGCCGGTTCCAACTTTGTGACTTTGATTGTATTCTTGGGTGGGTTTTCGGCGGCGACAGCCATGGTCGTTGTCGAAACCATCGCCCTCTCCACGATGGTATCCAACGATTTCATCGCACCATTGTTGCTTCGCAATCCGCTCTTCCTGACCGACACCAATCTTGGAAAGGTCCGGTTGATTGTCCGGTGCATTGCCATCATTTTGGTGATGAGTCTGGCTTTGGCATGGGCGCTTGGCATTCCTGCCGGTTCGCGACTTGCCTCGATCGGTCTTGTGGCATTTGCCGCTATGGCACAGTTTGCGCCAATCCTGGTTCTGGCCGTCTACGGTTCGAACCGGGATGCTCTGGCGGCCAAGGCTGGCCTCGCGACCGGCTTGTTGGTCTGGCTGCATACACTTGGCGTACCGCAAGTGGCGTCCGCCGAATGGCTGGCGGCGCTGGAACCAACGATTCTGAATCCAACGGGCTTGCTGGGCATCGACGGCCTAAGTCCGATCAGCCACGGCACGATCTGGAGCTAGGGACTGAATCTCTTGGCCGATACTCTGGTCTCGGCACGCCGGGTTCAACCCCGTGCCTTTCCGCAACTTCTGCGCTCTATTTCGCCCGTCGTAGGCACCGTATCGAACCTTGGGGGACTTGCCGCACTGGTCGAACGCTTTGTCGGCAAGGACGCGGTGGAGACTGCATTTGGAAAATTCGAACATTCGGCCCAGATTGACAGCAGACGGGCCAGGGTCGCCGAAAGGCTGGTCGCAGGCGTCGTCGGCACACCATCGGCGCGGGCATTGATGGCTTCGGCCCTGTCCGGCTCCAGCCAAGACGAACTTGACCAGGTTGCCCTTCGCCTCAACACTCGCCCCCGCAAAACCCTTGGCTTTAGAACCCCAGCTGATACCTTTGAACAAGCCGTTGCGCTGACCGGTTGAACCCACCCCAGCTTATTTTTCGCGAGTTTGAACGGCTCGGAAACGGCTCGGAAGCCGGGGTTGGTTTGGGTCTGGCGATTGTTGAACGGACGGCAGCATTGCTGGGCCTGACTGTGACCCTCGATTCGAACATGGGGAAAGGCAGCCGATTCAGCCTTGGCGTGAATTTGGTCAAGACCCGCCGACCGGCAGCAGGCTTGCCGCAGACCGTTCATCGTAAATCCGGACCGGTTGATAGAATTCTCATTGTGGACGACGATGATGCCAGCCGGGTTGGCATGCAGGTCTTCGCCGAAAGTCGCGGCTATAAGACGGTCGTCTTTGACAATGTTGCAAGCGCGCTGGCCTGCAATGAGGATTTTGACTCCGCACTCATCGATTACAATTTCGGCACCGGAATGAATGGGGTCGAATTGATTCAGGCCTTGCGCGCTGGCAACCCGCAGGCGCGTTTCGCACTTGTGACTGCCGCGAAGGGCAAGGAAATATTGGTGCAGGCCAATGCTTTGGATATCGCGATCCTGATCAAGCCGGTTGCCACGAAGGCGCTTGAGACTTGGCTGGCGCGACACAAGCCATTGGCGGCGGAATAGAACTAGAGTGTGTCTTTCTTTGACAGAATCTGATTTGGGATTCCCAGGGTTTTGGGAATGTGATTCACTTGCCTCACTGTATGATGGGGGCGAGGATGACT
>JAYTCN010000115.1:0-4805 GCA_043736475.1 Paracoccaceae bacterium | reverse complement strand
CAGAATCGGGAAAACCCGCCATGACCGCAACTTCCAACGCCGAGGATCTCTTCCGCGATTCCGCGAGCCATTCCTATGACGCCGCCAGCATCGAAGTCCTCGAAGGCTTGGAGCCCGTCCGCAAACGCCCCGGCATGTATATCGGCGGCACCATGGTTTGCGCCGCCTGCTGATGGAGAGTGAGAAACTGATGGCTTATTGCGCGCGGTACAGGTTCAAGATTTTATCGGCCTTGCAGATACCTGACGGCGCGCCCCTGACTTTGGTGATCCCGGGCCTTCCGCCTGCGACACTGGAAGTTGGCAAGGATGCTTATCCGTTCGGAACATGGGCCGTCCTCAAGATGATGGGGTTTGCGACCGAAGGTGAAGCGCGCTCAGCAGGCCAGAGGCTCGGTGATACCTTGCTGGTCGTCGGTGCCATTACCAAGCTCGGGATTGACGTCGGTTTCAGTCGCTCCACATTGCAGTTTGGCTCGGACATACATGCTGCAATGCTGGTTCAAACAGGCAGGCAACTGCGCACCGAAACGCATGGCCTGATGGTCTATGAAAAAGACACCGTCAGCATCGTTGGCATGGATGCACGGGGAAGTGCCCTGCTCGCCCCGGATGCGCTGGAGCAACGAATCGGCGATTGGATCGGCAGCACAAGTCATCTGACTGAGCGCCAGAGAAACTGCGCCGCACTCCTGAACGATTCGTTCTTTGTGCCCCAGAGTGAAGGACAGTTCATTCTTCGCGTATCAGCGATTGAAGCACTCTGCGATCAGACCGATCTGGACCCGGATTACCAGGCAGCCATTACGGCGATTGAGGGCTTTGTCGCTGGCCAGCCGTTCGCCAATGAAATTCGCGATACGATCAACGGGTCTCTCGCGTTCCAGAAGAAGAAGTCCGTTCGTCAGTCATACATGACGAAATTCCGGGTTCTCATGTCCGATGACGCGGCGAACGCCTTTGACGCCCTTTACAAGAAACGCAGCAAGCTTGTTCACGAAGGCCAAGGTCGCGGCGACCTCACACAGGCCTCCGACGAAGCGTTGCATCTGGCAGTTGATATTCTTTCTGCTGACTTGAATCAACAATCCACGACCGCATCGTAGCCTTTGCTATAAACTGCGCGAAGGATCATCACCCGCCCGGTCCGAGACGCCGCGCGGCTCGGGGCGTTGGCACAACTAGGCCGGCCTAGCCTTAGTCCGGTCCCATCCGGCGACAAGCCTGAAATACGCCGACACTGACACGACAGTGCTGCTGCCGCTTTCGCACCGCACAAACGGTTAACGTGGTTCGAAAACCGCCGTAACTCCCCCGAAAATCGCGCCAAAACCTTCAAAATTCGCCTGTTTTTGACGCTCATTTCCGGCAGCGTTAACGATTTCGGCAACGGGTCTGCTTTTCCTCCGGTTGGCATCAAATATCCCCGCCAGAGGCCAAAATCTTTCTCGAAAGATCTTGGCCCGCAAAGGATTTTCGGGAAAATCCTTCCTGGCTCCGGCGCGTCAAGACCTTTCCAACTGGTTAATTGCACATCATACAATCGTACAATATCAATCACTTACCGGCAATTTCACGCGTGCAACGAAGCGCCTTACCGGACCTCGGACCGCACATTCCCCTGTGCCTCAACCTCTGCCATACTCCCTTCCCAGAGCAGACCAGAATCGGGAAAACCCGCCATGAATTCACCCAGCGCCGAGGATCTCTTCCGCGATTCCGCGAGCGCCTCCTACGACGCCTCCGCCATCGAAGTTCTCGAAGGCCTGGAGCCGGTGCGCAAACGCCCCGGCATGTATATCGGCGGCACCGACGAGCGGGCGCTGCATCACCTTGTTGCCGAAGTGCTCGACAACGCCATGGACGAGGCGGTGGCCGGCCACGCCAGCCGGATCGAGGTCGAGCTGCACGCCGATTTCGCCGTTACCGTCCGCGACAACGGCCGCGGCATCCCGGTCGATCCGCACCCGAAATTCCCTGATAAATCGGCGCTGGAAGTGATCATGTGCACCCTGCATTCGGGGGGCAAATTCTCCGGCAAGGCCTATCAGACCTCGGGCGGGTTGCACGGCGTCGGCATCTCGGTCGTCAACGCGCTCAGCGACCATGTTTCGGTCGAAGTCGCCCGCAACCGCGAGCTTTACCGCCAGACTTTTTCGCGCGGCCACCCGCAGGGACCAATCGAGAAACTCGGCCCCACCGCCAACCGGCGCGGCACCAATGTCACCTTCCACCCGGATCCGCAGATTTTCGGCCACCACGCAAGATTCAAACCGGCCCGGCTGCTGAAAATGGCCCGTTCCAAGGCCTATCTGTTCTCCGGCGTCGAAATCCGCTGGAAATGCGCGCCCGAGTGCCTGACCGAAAGCGAAGACACCCCGCAATCCGCCACCTTCCACTTCCCCGGCGGCCTGCAGGAATACCTTGGCGAAAGCCTGAACGGCGCCGCCACCTACGCCGACAAATCTTTCGCCGGCAAGGTGCTGTTCGCCGAGAAATTCGGCGAGGGCATCCCCGGTTTCGCCGAATGGGCGATCAACTGGACCCCGTCGATCGACCCGTTCCTCTCCTCCTATTGCAACACCATCCCCACCCCCGAAGGCGGCACCCACGAGGCCGGGTTCTGGGCCGCGATCACCAAAGGTATCCGCGGCTATGGCGAACTGACCAACAACCGCAAAGCCGCCCAGATCACCCGCGAGGATGTCATGGCCGGGGCCTGCGCCATGATCTCGGTCTTCATCCGCGACCCCGATTTTGTCGGCCAGACCAAGGACCGCCTGTCCACCGCCGAGGCCGCCCGCCTCGTGGAAGGCGCGGTGCGCGACCCGTTCGATCACTGGCTGGCCGCCGACCCGAAATCCGCCGGGGCGATCCTCGACTATATCGTGCTGCGGGCCGAAGAACGGGTCCGCCGCCGCGATGAGAAAGATACCGCGCGCAAATCGGCGACCAAAAAACTGCGCCTGCCCGGCAAACTGGCCGATTGCAGCGGCGCGGTACGCGGCGGCACCGAATTGTTTCTGGTCGAGGGCGACTCGGCCGGTGGTTCCGCCAAACAAGCCCGCGACCGCAAGACCCAGGCCATCCTGCCGCTGCGCGGCAAGATCCTCAACGTGCTCGGCGCGGCGGGCTCCAAGATGATGGAAAACGTCGAACTGTCCGACCTCTGCCAGGCCATGGGGGTGCAGATCGGCTCGAAATTCAACGTCAACGACCTGCGCTACGACCGCATCATCATCATGACCGACGCCGACGTCGACGGCGCCCATATCGCCGCCCTCTTGATGACCTTCTTCTTCACCCAAATGCGCCCGCTGATCGACAATGGGCATTTGTTCCTCGCCGCCCCGCCGCTGTTCCGGCTGAAGCAAGGGGACAGGGCGGTCTATGCCGCCGATGAAGCCGAAAAAGACCGCCTGCTGGCGTCGGGTCTGGGCGGACGCGGCAAAATCGAGGTGTCGCGCTTCAAGGGCCTCGGCGAGATGAACCCGTCGCAACTGAAGGAAACCACGATGGACCCGAAATCGCGGACCCTGATCCGGGTCGATATCGACGAGGACACGCCGGGCGAAACCGGCGATCTGGTCGAACGGCTGATGGGGAAAAAGCCGGAGTTAAGGTTCGAGTATATTCAGGAGAACGCAAGATTCGTGGAGGAGTTGGATGTTTAGCCGTGCTCATCATCAATGAACCATTGACGCATTGCTTCGAGTCTTTCTGCAGTCTGGTGGTTCCGAACTTCGTCATCAGAAAATCCGCGAGCTTTGAGTTGTTCGTACAAGGCGGTCTCAAATTCTGTAAATTTTGCGACGATCAATTCGGCACCATCTATTTTAGCTGACGATTGTGTTGCAAACCAGTTGCGCACTTTAAGAACGGCTTTTGCAACGTCACCACCATGCGATTGTACGTCGCAACCGGCAAGATCAGACAACGCTCGTTGGGTTGCATAAGACTTCTCTTCCAAAACCAGTATTGACTTTTCGGCAAATTCGGTCCCGCCGAACTGCCGTGAACCATAGTCAATTCCAAGCTCGAACGGCATGTTGAGGCGATAATGCTCACCTTTCCTCCTCGCCTGTGACCGCGACAAGTCGTGGATAGAATATTTGCTTTCCCGGATTAGACCAACAATCTTCGCAAGTCGGTTTTCGGCACTATCGGCACGTTCAGTTGCAATTCGCGGATTGAATCCAAGATACATGGCGCAGTAAAGGATGCCATGCAGCAAGGGTTGATAATCTGCGTCGAATGGACAATTAATGAAAACGTTGTTTCCGAAAACCCCGTTGTTCACCATTTAGCCTTTAGGCGGATGCGGGTCATTTCCGTATGAGTTTTTTTCGCGAATTTTTCCGTCCCGGCGGTGTACATAAAGTTCAGTGCGCTGGTTTCGCGCAAGTTCCCGGCCATATTCAATAGCTTCGTCCTGCGTACCGAACGACCTGCTTGCCCGGGCTGCCCCGGAACGCCTTACGCTCCAGCCGCCAGAAGTGTTTGGAATGACGTGCTGGCTTTTGTGTTCCATCGGTTTCGTTCTCATTGACCACTGGCGTTCCCAGACTAGCGTTGGTGGATTTAGTTTACAAGCCGAAGGCGAATTTCTGAAAGGCGAAAGTCGCTTCAAATGGTTATGAAATCATTAACGGCGAAGCAATTTTGTTTTTCGGTTTGACCAAGCGGTGCGCTGAAGCGTGCCCTCTATAGCGGTCCCAACCCGAACCCTCACCCCAATCCTAGCCCGAAGCGCAGCGCAGGGCTGCGCCCGACCTTCCCCCGGAAGGGCGCAGACGCCCTTCCAAG
>JAYTCN010000114.1:0-4812 GCA_043736475.1 Paracoccaceae bacterium | reverse complement strand
AATCCACTCCGAAACCGCGAATTGTTGCGTCGTCCGGCAGCAGCGCGCTTACGAATTAGTAACCCGACGGGCGTACTTCCGATTCGTCGCAGTGTCTGCGACGCGGAATATACTTGGCTCGAACAGAATGGCTGAGCCAGAAAAAGAGCGTGGCGCCTATGGTCCGAACCAGTCGACAAGTATGTGCCCTCATTTTGATGACCCTGTTGATAACGCCGGAATCGCCGAACGCGTCAGCGATAGATGATACCGGCTCCGATATCTGCGAAGACGCCAGTGAATACGCGGCTTCTCGAGTCGGCGTGCCGCTTCAGATCATGCGCGCCTTGACCAGAACCGAGACCGGACGTCGGCTTGATGGTCAATTCCTGCCCTGGCCCTGGACCGTAAACATGGAGGGCGAAGGCAAATGGTTCGCGACCATGCACGAGGCCTTGAACTACGCAATTTCCAATTATGAAACTGGCGCGAGGAGTTTTGATGTCGGCTGCTTTCAAGTGAATTTCAAATGGCACGGCGAAGCCTTTTCATCGATCGAGGAAATGTTCGACCCGTACCAAAACGCGCTTTACGCAGCTCGCTTCCTGGCAAGTTTGTATCAGGAACTAGGATCGTGGACTGCGGCAGCCGGCGCCTACCATTCCAGGACACCCGAATTAGCCGAAAAGTATGAAACACGATTCTCGGACATCTTGACGCGGCTTTCGGCGGATTCTCCGCCGGGCGATGGCCCCGAGTTCGGCTTTGCGGTCGCAACGGTGAGTGTTGGGCAATCCAGCGATACGCTAATTGTCCCGTCCTTTGCCCCTCTTGTCCCAGAAACAAATACCACTGGCAGTCTGTTCATTGCCCGTGAGTCGTCAGTTTCAGGCCTACTGCGACAGGCCAATGGCGCGATACTGCGGCCTATTCAGTGAAATCGCCATTCACTATTTCCTCGCTGTATCAGCCCACGGTCCTGCTGGCCCTGGCGCTCATGGCGGTTATCGTGATGATGGTGCTTCCCATGCCGGCCTGGATTCTGGATCTGGGTCTGGTTGTTTCCTTTGCCATAGCGATCCTGATATTTACGGTTACGCTTTTTATCGAACGCCCCCTCGATTTTTCGGCATTTCCGACAATTTTGCTGACTTCACTGATGCTGAGACTTTCGCTCAACGTCGCGTCGACCAAGTTGATTATCGGCAATGGTCACACCGGGACCGACGCGGCAGGTCATGTGATCGAAGGCTTTGCGATGTTCGTGATGGGCGGCAGCATTTACCTTGGATTGGTCAGTTTTGGCGTCATCATGATCGTCAATTTCATTGTCATCACCAAAGGTGCCGGCCGCATGGCCGAGGTTGGCGCTCGATTCGCCCTGGACGGCATGCCCGGAAAACAACTGGCGATCGACAGCGACATGGCTGCCGGCGCCATCGACCATGCGACGGCACGCGAACGGCGCAAAGTCGAACAGGAAGAGACCACATTTTTTGGCTCGCTCGACGGTGCATCAAAGTTCGTCAAGGGTGACGCCGTTGCCGGTCTGCTCATCACATTTCTGAACTTTGTTGTTGGCTTGATGATCGGAACCCTGGTTCATGGAATGCAGATCGGTACGGCGCTGGAAACCTACGCGATTCTGACCGTGGGTGACGGACTCGTCACCCAGATTCCGGCTGTCATTATTTCCATTGCCTCGGCCTTGTTGCTGTCCAAGGGCGGTGCGACCGGCTCAGCCGACAAGGCCGTGGTCCAACAACTGGGAAATTATCCCAAGGCACTGGGCACCGTTGCGCTGCTGATGGTGCTATTTTCGATTGTTCCGGGCATGCCGCTTGTCCCGTTCATGCTTGGCGGCATTATTATTGGCATTGCCGCGATTGCCTCGAGCAGAAAGAAAGACCGCGAAAGTGCCGCTCCGGCGCCAGGCAGCACCAAAATCGCCAAGGCAATGCCGAAAATTGGCGATATTCTGGATTTGGACGAAATCCACATCGAGTTCGCGCGCGATCTGGTCCCGACGGTCTTGGACGAATCCGCAGGTCTCGACAGTCGCATCGTCAACATGCGCAATCACATAGCCTCAACATTTGGACTGATAATTCCGGAAATTCGCCTGACCGATAATCCACTGCTCGAGCCCGGTACATACAGGATCATCATCCAGGGCGTTGAACTCGCCCGAAGTCGTATTCTTCCCGAGAAGATCATGGTCCTGCTGCAAGGCGCAGCAGCAGTTTCCCTTCCCGGAATCGATGTAAAAGAGCCCGTCTATGGCGCACCGGCGCGATGGATTGAACCGGCGTTGCAGGAGCAGGCGGCCCTTGACGGGCTGGCGACCGTTTCACCGACGGAAGTCGTGGCAACACACTTGCTAGAAACTTTGAAGCTGAACTTTGGTAAAATTTTCACGCGGCGAGTCTTGCGAAAACTGCTGGACGAGTCGGTTGCGATGTCGGACGGGCGGCGCGGCGAGGCGAACCGAAAGACGATCGACGAATTCGTTCCCGACCGCGTTCCGATCGAAACGTTGCAAAACGTGTTGCGCCTTTTGCTCGAAGAGCGGGTGTCGATCAGAAATCTGCCGATGATCCTGGAGTCAATTGCCGAGGGCCAGTCCTTGGTAAAAGGTTCCGAAGCAATTGCAGAACACGTCCGGCACAAACTGGGCTTCCAGATTATCAGCGAATTCAAGGAGGCCGACGGCACCCTTCCGTTGATTCAATTGGCACCGGATTGGGAAACTCTGTTTGAATCCTACTCGACGGACATCGCTTCTGGCGTTACCGACGTGGCTTTGCCACCAGGTGAATTCAATCGGCTGGCAGCGTCCATTGCCGAGAAAATTGGCAAAATTTCTGAATCCGGCAGATATCCGGCGATCGTCACGTCAACGCGGCGCCGGCGATTCATTCAAACTGTCCTGTCGGCAAAAGGGATCAAGAACCCGGTTTTTTCGTATGAAGAGGTTGGGGTCAGAAGCAAACCGACCATCCTCGGAACCGCGTGATGTTGGCGGAACTGGCGGAGATTGCCAAGTTTGGTGACGCGAATTTTCTTGCGGTTTTTCTCGTGTTTGTCCGTATCGCCGCGATCGTTTCCTTGGCACCCGGCTTTGGCGAAGTTTTCCTGCCAGCGCGGATGAAGTTGGCAGTCGCGCTAGCTTACAGCGCAATCGTCTGGACACTGGCTGCGCCGCAACTGGACACGAAAGCAGTGGAACCCCTGGCGTTCGCCCTTTTGGCAATCGGTGAGCTGGTGACGGGCATCATCCTGGGACTCACGCTTCGTTATTCAATTTATTCGATGCAGATCGCCGCCGCCATTATCGCGCAAAGTGCGTCGCTCAGTCAGATTTTCGGTCCGGGAGCAGCGCCCGATCCGTTGCCGGCAATCGGCAATCTTCTGTTGCTGACTGCGATTGCAGCGGCATTTGCCAACGGACTGCATGTCAAACTGGCACTGGCAATGGCCAGCTCATACGACATAGTCGCCATAGGAAAAATATCCGCCGCTCACGATGCCGCCGAATGGCTGACCGCCCACGCGTCCGGCGCGTTCAACCTGGCCTTTTCCCTTGCTGCGTCCTTCCTGGCTTTCTTCCTTTTGATCAACATCGCGTATGGGGCAATAAATCGCGCGATGCCGACACTGATGGTCAGTTTTGTCGGTGCGCCGGTACTGACGGCTGTTGGCTTGATCGCCCTCATGTATCTCTCGGCACTGATGCTGGAAATCTGGCTTGCCGCGTTTGAAACCTTGCTGAAAAATCCGTTCGGCTGAAAAATGCCCGAAAGCAACCAGTCAGCTGAACGGAACCACCCTGCAACTGATAAGAAACTTGCGACGTCGCGGGCCGAGGGTGACGTCACGCGGTCAATGGAAGTGGTGCTGTTCGGTACTTATGCTTCGTTCCTCCTGCTATTCATGATCGGTGGCGGGGCATTGATTTCAGGTATGGCACAAGTCTTGCAAATATTGCTGGACCGGCCAGACCGGATCGACATTCGGGCATTTGCCCCAACTTCCGAAAATTGGGCCGCTAATCCGGTTGTTGCGGCGTGCTTTTACGCATCATTTTTTATTGCTGTGCCTTTCCTGGCTGCAGTCGCTGCGCTCGCCTTGCAGCGGGCGATCGTATTCGTACCGTCCAAATTGTTGCCCAAGCTCAACCGTATATCGCCGGCGTCAGCGATCAAGAACCGATATGGCGTCGGTGGCCTGGTCGAGTTTTTCATAAGCGTGACGAAACTGGTCCTGGTGTCGTTACTGACCGGACTCGTTTTGGCACGCCATTTCGAAAGCATCGGCGCGCTGACCGGCGGAGCGCCGCAAACCTTCGTCATCGTGTGCAGCCAAATCTTCACGGCTTTTGCAACCTGTCTGGTTGCACTTTCCGCCATCATCGCCGGCGCTGACTATCTCTGGCAAAGATTCAGTCGCTCAACACGGCTGCGGATGTCTATTTCCGAATTGCGCCAGGAGGCGAAGGAAAGTGACGGCGATCCCCACATCAAAGGCCAAAGGCAACGTCGCGCCGCTGAAATTGCTTCAAATCGAATGATGCTGGACGTTCCCAAAGCCGACGTGGTGATCGTCAACCCGATCCACATTGCCGTCGCAATCAAATACGATCCGAGCGTGGCACCGGCGCCCTACGTGGTCGCCATCGGGCAACGCAAGATTGCGCAACGCATCAAGGAGCTCGCGTTCGAGCATGGCGTGCCCGTGATCGAGAACAAGCCACTCGCCCGCGCACTGTTCGCGAGCGCGAAAGTCGGCACGATCATTCCGGTGGAGATGTACATCGCCGTGGCGGAAGTGCTG
>JAYTCN010000113.1:0-4828 GCA_043736475.1 Paracoccaceae bacterium | reverse complement strand
ACCGATGAGCCCGAATCCCTGCCGGAACAAGATCAACTGCCGCTGGTATCCACTCAACCGCAAAGTGCTGTCGGCCCCACGATTGCCGACATCATCCGCGCCGCCAATTTTCCAAGCAGCGATAACGATTTTGAAACCGTCAACGCCATCAAACAGGCGCTGAAAAACCGCAACATGGCCCAGCTTCTGCAGGCCGCCGAAGACATTCTCAACCTGTTGGCGCAAGACGGCATTTACATGGACGATTTGCGCGTTGCTTCCGGTTCAGCATCGCAATGGCGCGCCTTCGCCGCTGGTAAACGCGGGGCAGAAGTTGCCTCGGTCGGCGGCATCCACGACGAAGCAGTGCTGACTAAAACCCGCGCCCGCACCCGCGCTGATCAAGTCTACCGCGACACCGCTTTGCATTTCCAGCGCCGCTTTGACGTCATCCTCGGCGATTTCGCCCGCCACGCCAGCGACGCCGAAATCCTTGCGCTGGCCAACACCCGCTCCGGTCGGGCCTTCATGCTGATGGCCCGGGTCAGCGGGACGTTTGACTGAACGGCGTGATCCGATGACGCGACAGCCGGTCACGCCCACCTGGCCATCGCTGCCGCATCGACCACCCGCGCATCCACCCATTGTGCGCCCGCGGCCGTCGTTTCCTTTTTCCAGAACGGCGCTTCCGATTTCAGATAATCCATCATGAATTCCGCCGACTCAAACGCCGCTTGCCGATGCGGGGCGGCGGCGGCAACCAGAACAATCTGCTGCCCCGGCAACAGTAACCCCACCCGATGCACGATCAAACTTGCCTGCAATTGCCATCGTTCCGTCGCACGCTGCTCTATCGCCGCCAAAGCCTTCTCCGTCATCCCCGGATAATGCTCCAGCTCCAGCGATGCCACATCGCCGCCGCGAACCAGCCCGCTGAAACTAACCAAAGCACCAATGTCGCGGCCCGTTCGCAACGCGGCAAGCTCGGCCCCAATGTCGAAATCCGCCGCCTGAACCCGAACGCTCATCCGCCGGTCATCGGTGGAAAGAAGGCTACTTCGCGCACACCCGTCAAAGGCGCATCCAGCGACGACAACACCTGATCCACCGCCACCCGCACCGACGCCATGTCGGCAAAGGCCGCCTCGTAGCGAGGTTCGCGCAGCCGCAATTCCGCGACCAAATCCCGAACCAAGACTGCCGGCGTGGTCACATCCTCACCCGGCAGACCAATGCGTTCGCGCAGCCAGGCGAAATACAGCACCCGGATCACAATTCGTCCCTCAGATAGGGCAGCGACTTGCGGAAATAATCCCATCCGGTCACCAGCGTCAGGACCGCCGCGATCCAGATCAAGGCCAGACCGGCGATGGTGAACCACGAACTCAGATGCTTGGCCTTGATCAGTCCAAAGGTGTCAGCCTGGGTTCGCGCCAGCACCTGCTCGAAAATCACCGGGTCCATCTGGAACCGGATTGCCCGCAAATTGTCCTGATAGACCCCGGCCAGAAACAGCACGCCAATGGCAAACATCTGGGTTGCAGTTTTCCACTTGGCCAAGGGCGTCACCTTCAATTGCCCCGCCGAAGCGCCCAGAAACTCGCGCAGGCCCGAGACAAACATCTCGCGGAAAAGGATGATCACGGCGGGGATCAGAATGACGATCTGCCCCTGCCAGCCACCGATCAGCAGCGCCAGCGCGATCACCACCATGACCTTGTCGGCAATCGGGTCCATCATCCGGCCAAAGTTGCTTTCCTGCTTCCACAACCGCGCCAGATAGCCATCGATATAATCCGTCAGCGCCGCCATCACGAAAATCACAAAGGCCAGAACATCAGCGACCGGCGAATTAAAAATGATGAAAGCCAGCGCCACAAACGGCGCCGCCGCCAATCGCAGCACGGTCAGAACATTTGGCACAGTCCACGTCATGTCATTTCCTGCGATGCCGGCCAGTCAATGGTTGCGGGGCCGCCAACCGTCATCTAATCCAGTCCCGCCAAACCATCCAGACCTTTCCGACCATTTTCGTCCAGGATCGCTGGCCCGACAATAGCGTGGCACTGCAAAAGCGCTGCGATAAAGTGCCGCCCGTTTCCGGTTATTCCGGATCAGCTTTGCCGCGGGTCTGTTCGGTCCGCACCCAACGCATGACCTCGACCAGACAGGCCGCGTTCAGTCCAAACAACAGGAACCCGTTTGATGACCCGAATCCCGACAATATTCGCCAACGCGGGTTCGGTACAATGTCGCCGAACCCCGATGTCGTGAAGATGACGAACGAGAAATATAGCGCAGGTTCAAAGCTGGCAAAGGCCGCAAGCGCCTAAAACAGCGCCCACATCCAGACGCCGACCGCCACCGCTGCTTGAATCCACAACACCACGACCAGCGAAACCAATGCCAATTTTGGATTGTGCGTTTGGTGGACCAGCCATTTTCCCGCCCGGACAAGCACGACGGTACCACCCCACGCGAACCCGGCGGCTGCCAGCGTGTTGGCGACGATCATCGCCGAACCGATCGAAATTCGCCGAAAGATGGTGACCGTCCGTTAACCCGCAGGATTTAGCTGTCATCGTGCCAGAACGGCAGTCAGTGCCGCTGGTGCCGCTGGTGCCCGGCGTCTGGTTTCCTTACAGAAGATGCGATGGAACCAATTTACCTGCTCAATCATGTTTTCGGTTTTCCGGCGTTCCGACCCGGCCAGGCCGAAATCGTGGCAGCCATCAACGCCAACCGCGATGTACTGGCAATCTTGCCCACCGGCGGCGGAAAATCGTTGTGTTTCCAGCTTCCGGCGTTGTGCCGCGACGGGGTTACAATTGTCGTCTCTCCGCTGATCGCCCTGATGCGCGATCAGGTGCGCGGATTGCGCGAAGCCGGGGTCGAGGCGGCATCGCTGACATCTGGCAACACCGCAGAAGAAACCGCTGCCGTGTTTGCGGCGCTTGACGAACGGCGGCTCAAGCTCCTCTATCTTGCGCCCGAACGGCTGGCCAGCGCAGGTCCGCTTTTAGCGCGGATCAACGTCAGCCTGATCGCGGTGGACGAAGCGCATTGCGTCAGCCAATGGGGCCACGATTTTCGCCCGGATTACCTGCGAATCGGTGCGCTTCGACAGCTGTTGAACGTGCCTTTGGCCGCCTTCACCGCCACCGCAGACGCGGAAACGCGCGGCGAGATCATCAAGCAGTTATTCCCGGCGCAACCGCAGATATTCCTGCGCGGTTTTGACCGGCCCAACCTGAACCTGGCTTTCGATGCCAAAGTCGCTCCGCGCCAGCAATTGCTTGATTTCGTTGCGGCACGGCGCGGTCAATCCGGCATCGTCTATTGCGCCACGCGGGCGAAAACCGAAGTGCTCGCCACCGCCATCCGCGACATCGGCGTCAACGCCCTGCCCTACCATGCAGGCCTCGATGCCGAGGTCCGCCGTCAGGCGGAAACCCGATTCCAGCGCGACGACGGGCTGGTGATGGTCGCAACAATTGCCTTTGGCATGGGCATCGACAAACCAGACATCCGCTACGTCGTCCACGCCGATTTGCCCAAAAGCATCGAAGCCTACTGGCAAGAGGTCGGCCGCGCCGGCAGGGACGGGGCAGCCGCCGATGCCTTGACACTGTTTGGCGCCGAAGATATTCGCCTGCGCCGCACCCAGATCGATGCGGGCCTGGCGCCGATCGAACGAAAAAATGCCGATCACCAGCGCCTGAACACGCTGCTCGGCCTCGCCGAAGCGCTCGACTGCCGGCGCAAGGTCTTGTTGGCCTATTTTGGCGAAAGCCCGGATCAGCGCTGCGAAAATTGCGATCTGTGCAGCGATAAGCCGGAACGGTTCGACGCCACCGTTGCCGCCCGCAAGGCGTTGTCGGCCATCCTGCGCACCGGCGAATATTTCGGCCAGGAACATCTGATTGACATTCTGACCGGAACCCGGACCGCCAAACTCACGGCGCGCAACCACGATGCGCTGCCGACATTCGGCTCCGGCCGCGAATTTTCCCGGACCCAGTGGCAGGCGATTTTCCGGCAAATGCTGGCACGCGATCTCATGCGCCCCGATCCGGAACGGCAGGGCGGTCTGCGGATGACCGAAAATGCCCGGCCCTTGCTGCGCGGCGAGGCAACGCTCGAACTGCGCCGCGACCGAATGAACGCCCGGCCCACCCGCATGGTGCACGAATTGCTGCCCGAGGCCGACGAACCACTGCTGGCCGGGCTGAAAGCCAAACGCCGCGAGCTTGCCGAAGCGGCGAAAGTGCCGGCTTATATCATTTTCACCGACAAGACGCTGATCGACATGGCTGCGCGCAAACCGCGCAACCTCGATCAAATGCGCGGCGTATCCGGCGTCGGTGACGCCAAACTCGCCCGTTACGGAGCTTTGTTTCTGGCGGTGCTGAACGGATCCGCCCCCGGCATGCATCCGGCACGGCGCAAACTGGCCGGCACCGACGCCGGTTCGCTGTTTGATCGTCTGGAAGATGTGATGTTTCGCTTGCGCCTCGGCGACGATGGCATCGGCAAGCCGCTTGCCTGCAGCAAGGCCGAACTGGCGCGGCTTGCGGCGATCCGACAAGCGTCCTTGGCTGCAATCGCCGAAGTCATCGGCGCAGGCAAGGCCGAGCGCTTCGCTGCCGGCTTTCTCGACGTGCTGACAACCAGCCCGTGACTGCCGGTCCGCCTTCGACCCTCACCCCTCCAGCATCCGCCGCAGCAGCTCGACATCCTCGTTGATCTGGCCGTCGGTCAGCCGCAGTTCTTCGACTTTGCGGACGGCGTGGATGACGGTGGTGTGGTCGCGGCCGCCGAAGCGGCGGCCGATCTCGGGCAGGCTTTT
>JAYTCN010000112.1:0-2017 GCA_043736475.1 Paracoccaceae bacterium | reverse complement strand
GCAGCTTGTAGTCGAGGTTGGCCAAGGGTTCGTCCAGAAACACTGCGGTCGATTCCTTGGCGATGGCGCGGGCAAGAGCTGTGCGCTGCTGCTGGCCGCCCGACAATTCATGCGGACGCCGCTTGAGCATGGGGCGCAGGCGCAGCACATCCGCCGCCGCCTCGACCCGGCCCTGAAGTTCGGATGCCGCCATGCCCTTCACACGCAAGGGCGAGGCGATGTTGTCGTAGACGGTCATGTGCGGGTAGTTCACGAAAAACTGGTGGACCATGCTGATGTTGCGCTTTTGCGGCGACATGCCCGTCACGTCCTGCCCGTTCATCAGGATGCGCCCCGACGTCGCGCGGTCAAGCCCGGCCATCAGCTTGATAAGCGATGTCTTGCCCGCCCCGGTTTCACCCAGCAGCACATTGAACCGACCCGGTTCCAGCACAAGGCTGGTGTCCTTGATATGGGTGATCCGGCCCACGACCTTGCGGATGGCCTGTAATTCGAGCGCCATCTTTTCCCCTGCGGTTCCGGTGACATGGGCCGGGGCGCGCCTGCGCGCGCCCCGGTGGATGATCGGTCAGCCGATCATTGCCATTGCTTGATCAGGTCGTCGTAGTTGACCGTGACGCCCTGCTCTTTCTCGTTCTCCAGCTTGGCTTTCGGGCCGTTCTCCTTGCCCAGCCATTCCGAGGGGTCCTTCGCCTCGTTCAGACGGGGTCCGCAGCCGCCATAGACGCCTGCCGCCTCGTCCGCCTGCTGCATCCGGCCCATGGTGATGTCCATCTCTTCGGCCAGACGGTCCATCGCCTCTTGCGGGGTGAAGGCACCCGAGTTCACGTCACCGATCTGCTGCCACCAGATTTGCGCCAGCTTGGGATAGTCGGGAACGTTGATGCCGGTGGGCGACCAGCGCACACGGTCGGGCGAGCGGTAGAATTCGACCAGACCACCCAGTTTCGCCGCGCGCTCGGTAAAGCTTTCATGCCGCACCGTGCTGTCGCGGGCGAAGGTCAGACCGACGTGGGACTTCTTCACGTCGACCGTCTTGGAGGTCACGAACTGCGCGTACAGCCAGGCAGCCTGGGCGCGGTCCTCGGGCGTGGATTTCAGGAAGGTCCACGATCCCACGTCCTGATAGCCGACCTTCTGGCCTTCTTTCCAGTACGGGCCATGCGGTGACGGGGCCATCCGCCACAGCGGCGTGCCGCTGTCGTCGACGGTGTTGTTGCCTTCCGACTTCGGCTTCACCATGTCGGCAGTGAAGGCGGTGTACCAGAAGATCTGCTGCGCCACGTTGCCTTGGGCAAGTGCCGGCAGCGATTGGTAGAAGTCATAGGATGCCGCACCGGGGGGGGCGTACTTGCGCAGCCATTCGTCCCACTTGGCGATGGCAAACACCGATGCAGGCCCGTTCGCCTCGCCGCCGCGTGACACCGATGCACCGGATGGGTTGCACGAACCCGCTTCCATGCGGATGCCCCATTCGTCGATCGGGATGCCGTTCGGCTCGCCCTTCGACCCGGTGCCGGCCATCGACAGCCAGGCGTCGGTCATCCGCCAGCCGAGGTCGGGCGCGCGCTTGCCATAGTCCATGTGGCCATAGATCTGGACGCCGTCGACTTCCTTCACGTCGTTGGTGAAGAATTCGGCGATGTCCTCATAGGCCGACCAGTTGACCGGAACGCCAAGATCATAGCCGTACTTGGCCTTGAACGCGGTCTTCAGATCTTCCCGGTCGAACCAGTCCTTGCGGAACCAGTACAGGTTGGCGAACTGCTGGTCGGGAAGCTGGTACAGCTTGCCGTCCGGCCCGGTGGTGAACGAGCGGCCCCTGAAGTCGTCAAGATCGAGGGTCGGGCTGGTCGACGCGGCCCAGGATCCGGCCATCTGGTCGGTCAGGTTGTAGGCCAGTTGCAGGCGCGAATGGGTGCCGATCAGGTCGCTGTCGTTGACATAGCCGTCATACAGGTTCCGGTTGGTCTGCATCTGGGTCTGGACGGCCTGCACCACCTCGCCCTCGCCAAGG
>JAYTCN010000111.1:0-4834 GCA_043736475.1 Paracoccaceae bacterium | reverse complement strand
CGCCGAAAATCTTGATGAATGCCGGATTGCCCGGCACCGGTTCTTGCGTCATCGTGGCATTCTTGGTCAGCAAGGTTAGCAACGGGTTAATTGGACGCCGATGAAGATTGCGACATTCAACATCAATGGCATCGCCGCCCGACTGCCCAATCTGCTGGATTGGTTGCGGGAAACCGCGCCGGATGTGGTTTTGTTGCAGGAAATCAAGAAACAGGACCAGGACTTTCCGCGCGAGGAAATCGCGGCTTTGGGCTATAATATCGAAACCCATGGCCAGAAAAGCTTCAATGGCGTGGCGATCCTGGCAAAACGACCGATCGAGGATGTGGTTCGGGGGCTGCCGGGGGATGAAACCGACGGCCAGGCCCGCTGGATCGAGGCCACGATTTCCGGCGAAAACGCGGCAATCCGGGTTTGCGGGCTGTATCTGCCGAACGGCAATCCGGCGCCGGGGCCGAAATATGACTACAAACTCGCGTGGATGGAACGATTGCGGCTGCGAGCGATCGACTTGCTGAAATCAGAAGAGATCGCCCTGATGACGGGTGATTTCAATATCATTCCCCAGGATGAGGACGTCCACGAACCGGAAAACTGGCGCGAGGACGCCTTGTTTCTGCCGGAATCGGTGGATTCCTTTCGCCGGATCCTGAATCTCGGGTTTACCGAGGCGTTCCGCGCCGTCGATCCGGCCCCCTTGAATTACTCGTTCTGGGATTTTCAGGCCGGGGCCTGGAACAAGAATAACGGGATCCGCATCGACCATTTCCTTTTGACCCCGCAAGCCGCCGACCGGCTGCGCGATTGCAAGATCGACCGCTTCATGCGCGGTCGCGACAAACCGTCGGATCATGTGCCCGTTTGGGTGGAAATCGACCTGTGAACCAGCCGGATTTCACCCGTTAAATTCCGTCCAAGTTATTGATATAATTCATTTTAATAGTGTGAAATTAACCTTTTGGCAAGGTATTGACCGGACGGTTTGCCACCCGGATTTTGCCGGCGATTGCGGACCGGACCTCGGCGTCAGGCGCGGCGTGACCGCGTCGGCTTCGCAGATGCAGCATCGCCGGAACGAGCGAAAGGACGGGGCGCAAAAGCCGCTTTTTCGCGGCTCTTGAACCGGTTTTCGACCGGGTTTTGGCGGTTTTCCGCGGCGGTCCTGCCGATTGTGCAGGGCAATATTGCAGTGAACCGCCAGAGTCTATCCCCAGGGTCGGGCGTTATCCACCGGCAGCGACGCTATCAGCGGGTCACGTCGGTGCCGTAGAGCCAATTGAGCCGGCGGGCAAACGCGCCCGGCAGCGAATGCGACACTACCGCCATGCCGCAGCGGACCGCAAACCGCCACAGCGGGTTCCTGGCGTGGTAAATTCCGGCATTGGCGGCGGAAACCTTTTGGCAACGGGTACAGCGGCCTTTGCGCGCCGCTTCGTAATTCCGAAAAGCACCGGCGAGATCGGCTGCGCCGGCGATTTCGCGCGCCAGAACAAAGGCATCTTCAAGCGCCATGGTGGCACCTTGGGCAAAGAATGGCAGCATCGGATGGGCGGCGTCGCCGAGCAATGTCACCGGACCATTTGACCATGTTTCCAGCGGCGGGTGGTCAAACAGGCCCCAGAGGTAGGCCTTGTGCGCTGCCTGAACCAGCGACCGCACCGGTTCGGGCCAATCGCCGAACTTGCCGCGCAATTCGTCGACGCTGGCGGCAATGCTCCAGCCTTCCTCGGCCCAATCGGCGCATTCCTCGACCGCGACGAGATTTATCAGGCTGGAACCGGCGACCGGGTAGGAAACAACATGCCGACCCGGCGCCAGATGCACCAGGGTGGCGGTCGGATGCGGGACGATCAATGCATCGGCGGGAACCAGGGCGCGCCAGGCGACATGGCCGGTAAACCGCACCGGGGTCTCGGTGAAAAGTTGGCATCGCACCCGCGACCTGAGGCCATCCGCACCGATCAGGCAGCCGGTCTGGTGCGACGTGCCGTCGGCGAATTCCAGCAGGGCGGTACGATTTTCGATGCTGACGCGCAGCAATTCCTTGCCGAGATTCAGCTTGACGCCGGCGGCCACCGCCGCCTCGGTCAACAAATCGAGCAAATCGACCCGGTGAAATTGCCAATAGGGATAATTCCAGCGCAAGACCGCGCCAAAGCCCAAAGGAACCCGCGCGATCCTGTGGCCGGTGCGGGCGCTGCGAAACTGGATGGCGCTGGGGGCATTGGCGATTTTGGCGGCGCGGTGCAGCAGATCGAGCGCCGCCAGGACCGCGACGCCGTTCGGGCTGATCTGGATGCCCGCCCCGACCGCCGTCAGCGCCGGTGCCTGTTCGAAAACCTCGACGGCAATGCCGCGACGGGCCAAGGCCAGCGCGGCGGCCATTCCGCCAATTCCGCCACCGAGGATGGATACACGCGCAGGCGGCACAATTTCTCCCTGGCCGGTGGCCGCCGATTCAGGCCCGGGATACTTTGACTATGATAAGTCCTTGACGGCAAGCACAACATTGCGGGATCGGGCCGGCCATTGCGGCGGAAAGTCGGATTTAGAGCAAATCAGGGATAAGCGGGAACCGGTTTTCCCGCCCGATTTGCCTAAAAACAAATGGTTGGACCAGTTCGGGCGATTCTGTCATCGCCTGAACTGGTCTAAGGGCAAAAAGCGCAGCTATTCGTCGCGGTGGACTTTTTCCTTGCGTTCGTGCCGCTCTTGCGCCTCGAGGCTGAGGGTGGCGATCGGGCGCGCGTCCAGCCGTTTGAGCGAGATCGGCTCGCCGGTTTCGTCGCAATAGCCGTAGGTTCCCTCGTCGATCCGGCGCAGCGCCGAGTCGATCTTGGAAATCACCTTGCGCTGGCGGTCGCGGGTGCGCAGTTCCAGCGCCCGGTCGGTTTCCTCGGAGGCACGGTCAGCGACGTCGGGGATATTGCGGGTGCCTTCCTGCATATCCTCGATCGTTCCCCGGCTTTCTTCAAGGATCGAGTGTTTCCACGCCAACAGCTTGTGGCGGAAATATTCCAGTTGACGCTCGTTCATGAACGGTTCGTCTTCGGCTGGTCTGTAGTCTGAATCGAGTATGGTTTCGGCCTTCATCACTGCTCCACCCCAAACTGTTTGGAGGGCTGCCTTGTCGCCTGTCTGCCCGTTGGCCAGCGTCACATCGCGCCCCGCCTCATTGTCTGCCGCCAGATACAGCGAGTCGCCGGGATTGTCACGCGGAAGATCGGCAAGTTGGCGTGATTTCGGACGGCACGTCTGGCGGCGACAGCGATACACGCGAAAGCTGGCAAAATTGTGAATTTCCATGCGGTTTTTTTGTCGGCGGTCACGAACAAGTTTCCGCTGATCGAAGACTTGCCGGTGATCGGCGGTTGCAGTCGCCCTGGCGGGCATGCTCTTTATCCGACCCAGGATGTCGGTCGCGAGGTTCAAAAAATGACAGTATTGGTGCGCCCGGTGGCTGCGGATGATTATCCGGCCTGGGCAGAATTGTGGACGGGCTATCTGGCATTTTACCAGACCACGAAACCGGAAGCGATGGCATTGCTCAGCTGGTCGCGGATCATGGACAAGCAGGAAAAGATGTATGCCCTGTTGGCCGAAAGGGATGGCGCGGCCATCGGCCTGGCCAATTACCTGTTCCATCGCTCGTTCTGGGAGGCCGCGGACAAATGCTATCTCAACGATCTGTTCGTGCGGCCGGATGCGCGCGGAAGCGGGGCCGGGCGGGCCCTGATCGAGGCGGTTTCGGCGGCGGCCAGCGCGGCAAACTGTTCGCAACTCTGGTGGTTTACCGCCGAATCCAACACGGTGGCACGCCGGTTGTACGACACCCTGGCGCAAAAATCCGAATTCGTCGAGTATGTGCGGTGAGACGTTTCTGCGCGCTTGCCCTGTCGGTTTTGCTGCTGGCCTGTGCGCCGGTCTTGCCGCCTGCAGCAACGGGAGGCAACGCTGCTGCGGTGCAGGGCTTTCCGGCGCAGGGACAGGTGCGCGGCATTGCCCGGTCAAACGCGACGGTCGCGGCGGACTTTCTCGATCTGGTCTTTCAGTTGGAAAGCGGCCAGCCGATCCCGTTGTTGCTGCGTTACGAGGTGCCGGTCCGGGTGTTCCTGGGTTCGGCCGGTTTGCAGGCGAATGCGCGCGACCTCGAAGGCTTGCTGGCGCGACTGCGCACCGAGGCGGGCATCGACATCGCCTCGGTGAACGAGGCCGGCCTGGCCAATCTTTTTGTCGAGGCGGTGCCGCCGCAGGGGTTGCAGCGCGCGGTTCCCGGGGCGGCGTGTTTTCTGGCGCCGCAGGTCCGCAGCTGGGCGGAATACAGCGGGCTGTCGCGGCTGAACCGGCCGAAATGGTCGCAGCAATCGGGGCTGAGCTATTCTTCGGTGTTCATGCCAACCGGCATCCCGCCGCAAGAGGTACGCGATTGTCTGCACGAAGAAATCGGGCAGGCGCTGGGCCCGGTGAATGACCTGTACCGGCTGGCGGATTCGGTTTTCAACGATGACAACATGCACTCGATCCTGACGCCATTCGACATGGTGATCTTGCGGGCGCTGTATGCGCCGGGGCTGACGACCGGCATGGGGCGGCCGCAGGTGGCGGCGTTGATCCCGGGCATTCTGGCCGAGGTCAACCCGGCGGGCGCCGGACTGGCGCCGCGACCGCGCGGGGCGGAACCCGATGGCTGGAAACGCAGCATTGAGGGCGCCTTGTCGCGCGGAACCAATGACCGGTCGCGCCGGGCCGCCGGTGCGCGCGCGGTCGATATCGCCGGCACTATCTTGCCCGCCGATCACCGGCTGGCGCTGTCGGAACTGGCGCTGGGGCGGTT
>JAYTCN010000110.1:0-2025 GCA_043736475.1 Paracoccaceae bacterium | reverse complement strand
CGGTTCAACGCTGATCACCTTGACGCGACCTTGATACCAGGCCGCGATGCCGCCGATCAGCCCGCCGCCGCCGGTGGCCACCAGAAGCGTGTCGAGTTCCGGGCATTGCTGCCCGATTTCAAAACCGAGCGAGCCCTGGCCCAACATGACAGGCACTTGATCGTAGGCGTGAAAGCTTTGCGCGCCGGATGTGCTGCAATAAGCGTTGCAGGCATCGAGCGCGTCCTGGAAGGTGGATCCGGACTTGTCGATCTCGGCACCATAGGATGCTATCCGGTCCAGCTTGGCTTGCGGCGCGGTCGCGGGGATAAAAATCCGGGCCGGCACTCCGAAATGCCGCGCGGCAAAAGCAATGGCCGCGCCGTGATTGCCGCCAGATGCAGCGGCAACGCCTGATTGGGTTAACCTGGCGGAGGTCAGGCTGGAAAAGGCCCCGCGCGCCTTGAACGAGCCGGTGTGCTGCAAGTATTCGAGTTTTAAGGTGACGGGCTGCGCAATGCCGGGCACTTTGGTCTGGATGGTCGGCGTGACACGAATGAACGGCGCGATCCGTCTGGCAGTGGCGGCAATGGCGTCGGGGGTGATTTCGGACACGTGGCGCACCTGGCTGCGGCTTCAGCCTGCCACTTTAGTCGAGAATGCCTGTCAGCAGAAGGGTGCCTGCGGCAATTCTGCCGCAGGCCAAGGCAAAATCAGGCCAGCGCCAGATTGATCGCCGATTCGCGACCGTCGCGGCCTTTTTCAAGGTCGAAGGTCACTTTCTGGCCATCGGGCAGGCTCGACAGGCCGGAACGCTCGAGAGCGGAAATGTGGACGAACACGTCCTTGGAGCCTTTTTCCGGCTGGATGAATCCAAAACCTTTGGTGGCGTTAAACCATTTCACGGTGCCATTGGCCATCGTGACGTCTCCTCTAGTTGCTGCCCGCAGGATGCGGCAGCTTTGGTACAGTCAGAGCAAGATCGAAGGACTGTAGCCGTAGAGCAAGACAGCAGGTCGAATTGGTAGCTGGACCGGGCGGTATATGGCGCAAGCGCGCGGAAAATGCAAGGGGGTTAATGGCGGCAATGCAGGGCGCGACTTCGGCGCACCCTACGCTTGCGGCGCGGCACCCGAATCCGCCGCCCAGCGCCGCCGGACCGCTTCAGTTTCCAGACTCGGGCAATAGATGTCGGTCTGCCATTCCGGTTGCGGGATGCCGAGCCGCGACAGACACGTCCGGATCAGTGCCTCGTTGCGCAACTGGCCCGCATCGCGGGTCTTTTTGATCGGGCGCGAATACGGTTTGATCGCAACGCGCCGCTTGCCGCAAAAGTTCGATATCTTGACCGCCGCGTCAGGGTCACGGATAAAATTCAGCAGCAGAAAGTCGCCGGGCCGGTCCTTGAAGTAATCGAGCACGGCGAGATGATATTGGTTGCGGTTCACGATCCAGTGCATGACCGCCTGTTCTTCGATTTGCCAGAGGTCGCCACCGCGATGGCGACCTCTGGCCATTGCGTCGCGGATATGTTCAATGCGGCTGTCGAGCCATTCGTCGAGGTCGCGGATATTGAGGATGAATTTCGAGCGCGGGAAGCGGCGGTCCAGATCGGCGAAATGCCCGTCATTGCCGTCGCTGAAGGCCTGATAAGCGAATTGCGCCAGGGTTGGCCGTTTGCCGCCCCATCTGGTCGAATGGGTGGCGCACAGGCCGGAAGTGATGAAGACCTGATGGATCGACGTGGTAGCGGTCTTGTTGAAGCCGATGGCAAAGACCTTGGCATAGCGCCGGTCGACGCCCGCCTGCGACAGCACGGTTCGGATCAGATTGCTGACCCGCCGGAAACCCAGTGCCGCAGTTCGCTTCGCGTCCGGTTTCATCGTGCGATCTTCCGTCGTTGCTGCCCGGCGAGCGGCGCCGCCCCTTTTTGGAAAACCCAAGGTTGCACCACCCGCTCGATCGCCTCGCGGATCAGGCGCTGATACGGAATGCCACGCTGGGCGGCGCGGGTTTTGAGGGCGGTCATCAGGGCTTGCGGCAGGC
>JAYTCN010000109.1:0-4859 GCA_043736475.1 Paracoccaceae bacterium | reverse complement strand
GATGGAGGTGCCTAGGGAGAAGTAACTGAAGCTGCCGGAGATCAGGCCGCTGTTGGTAAGTGCGACGGCTGCGCTGCCAAGCACAAATATCGCATATTGGCCGGAAACGATGCTGCCGCTGTTGAGGATCCGCGAGGTCGTTACGCCCTGCCCCTGGAGTAAAAGCCCCCAGTTGCCGCCGAAGATCTCGCCGCTGTTCGCGACGGCGGAGCCGGCGCCAAAGAGCTGGGCACCGAGAAAATCGCCGGAGACGAGCCCGGTGGCGGCGACGATCAGGCGCTGGCCGGAATCGAGCGTGGTGTTGTCGCCGAGCTCGATCGGATTACCATTCGGTGCCCCAATGACGCTGCCGGCGACGGTGACGGCATGGTTGCTGCCGCTGCCAAAGATCGAATTGTTGTCGGTCGAGCCGACGGTGACGCCGGCGGCGATGAAGGCGTCGTCGGTGGTGCCGAGATCGACGCGGACGCCGGTGCCGGTGCTGTTGGCGAGGATGTACTGAATTGCCATGACGGTCTCCTGCTGAATTGGTCGATTTTTACCCGCGCCAGCCGAAGACCATGCGCTGGCCCCCACACCGCGCGGGCTGCAGAATAACAGGTTAAGGCCAAGTTCACCAACCGAATTCCGGCGACCTTCATGCCCGGCAGCACCGGCGGTCCCGGGTCGGGCCCCGGGACAGCGGCGGGGCAGCCGGGTCGCGGCAAGGCTCGTTTTCCGGCTGGCCGGAGCGGCCTGGTCAGCGATGCGCCAGCCACTCCGGAATATGGCCGATATTGGCCAGCACCACATCGGCATGCGGGGCGAGGTCTTCGGCGGTCGCCGGGCCGGTGAGGACGCCGATCGTGAACATGCCGGCCTCGCGCCCCGAGTGCAGGTCGTGGGTGGAATCGCCGATCATCGCCACTTGTTCCGGACGCAGGCCGGTGGCGGCGCAGAAGGCGATCTGCATGCCGGTCTCGGGCTTGGCGCCAAAGCCGCTGTCATAGCCGGCGATGAAGTGGAAATGATCGAGGATACCGGCGCTGGCCAAATGGGCGCGGGCCGGGGCTTCGGCATCGTTGGTGGCGAGGCCGAGCTTCAGGCCGCGGGCAAGGAAGCTGTCAAGCAGCGGAACCAGCGGCACCGCCGGGGATTGGCGCGCCTGGGTTGCCGATTCGCGCATATGGGCCAGGATCTTGTGCGGATCGTGACCGGGCAGGGCGGCGAAAGCGATGTTGGCGATGATGTCGAGCGTGCTGGCAATGACCGGGCTGGTTGGCCCGAACCGCGACGTCGCCATGTCGTATTCCAGCGCTTTGGCGAGACGCGCTTCCACCGCCGGGTCGCCTTGCGCCAGGTGACCGATAAAGTCCCGGCACCAGGCGGTCCAGGTCTGGTTGAAATCAAAAAGTGTGCCGTCCTTGTCGAAAAGCAGGCCTTTTATCCGATCTTGCACATGAATTCCCCGCAATGGATGCCGGACATTAGCGAAGGATTGCGCCGAGGCCAATCGCCAGACTTTACCTGTTGCAGGGAATTCGCGATGATCCGGTCACTATGAAACAAGGGAATTCAGGCGATGAAATATTCCTGTACGCTGGAAATCGCATTGCCCCGTGCCCGGGTGATCGCGCTGTTCGATGATCCGGCCAACCTGCCGAAATGGCAGGAAGGGCTGCAACGTTTCACCCCGATGAGCGGAACGCCCGGACAAACGGGGGCGACGTCGGAAATTGTCTATCAGATGCGCAAGCGCCGCGTCGTGATGACCGAAACCATTACCAAACGCGCCTTGCCCGACGAGTTTTCCGGCACTTACGCGATGAAGGGTGTCTGGAATTCGGTCCAGAACCACTTTACCGATTTGGGGTCCGCAACCCGCTGGGACATGGCGGTCGAGTTCAGGCTGGGCGGTTTTCCGCAGATCATGGGCTGGCTGTTGCCGGGGATGTTTCGCCGGCAGACCGAAAAGATGATGGCGGCGTTCAAGGCCTTTGCCGAAGGCGCTGGTCAAGCAAAATAAGCGGTCAGACTGGCGGTGATTTCCTGCCAGTTTTCCGGTCGCAAATGGGCGGATCCGGCAACCGGCAATACCGTGCGAACCAGATCGCATCCGGTGAAATGGACCCGATGGACGTCGGGTGCGCAGACGGCCGCGCTGTCAATTTGGCCGGGGTTGTCGTCGATGAACGCGATCGGAGCGGTTACGCGTCGGGCGAGCAAGGCCAAGGCCGGTCCTTTTGGTCCTCGGTTGACAACCACAGGGTAGGGCATGGCAAGGCTGGCCAGATTTCGCATCCGGTCACGGTGTCGATGCAACGGCACGTTGGTCAGCACGAGGATCTGCGCAAGGGGTGAAAGCGCGGCAAGGCTGGCCGCTGCGCCCTCGGTAGCGGGCTGATGCAGGGTCTGGCTGTCAATAAACGCCATGATAAGGTCGTGGGTTTCGACCGGGTTGGCCAGGTCACCGGCGTTGTTCCTGATCGCCCGGTCAAGTCTGTATTCTTGCAGACGTAATGTCCAACCCAGGGCCGCCAGCCAAGCGCCAAAGGGCCGGGCAAAATGGACGAGGACTTCGTCGGCATCGACGACAAGCAAAGCTCGGCCCGGTCGCAAAGGCAGATGCGATATCTGCCGCGCCGTTTCGGCGATCATGTCCAATCGGGCGCCGCGCCACCCGGCAGCACCGCGCGGGCACGATGCAATTTTTCGGCCGCGCAGCCGGCCGAGGCGCAGAACGCGCGCGCCAGGGCGTCGTCCGCCATGACAAAGTCGAGGACCGAACCCAGAAACGTGGCGTCGTGAGCGTGCTGGCGAATGGCGCCCGGCGTTATTCCGCTCGCGGTCATGAAAGCCGCGATCCGTTCCGGATCGTCAGCAAGAAAAGCAAGGGCTTCGATCGCGGTCTGTTCGGCATTGGCTGGGGTCAAATTGTGCATCCTGACGCTGGATATTCCAGCGGCGCTTCAGGCTTCGTTAAGAGGTTTCGCGTTCACTGCCAAGACCGAAGCGGCAGTTCAAGCCGCGTTGGCGGAGGTCGCGCATGCCGGGTCGCATACTTGTTGTCGATGACACGGCCTCTAACCGTCTGATATTGCGGGAAAAGTTGTCGTCCGCCTACTACGATGTCCTGCTGGCCGAGAACGGAACCCGGGCGCTGGAAATGGCGCGGCAAGAGCAACCGGACATGATTCTGCTTGACGTGATGATGCCCGGACTCGACGGGCACGCGGTTTGCCGGAAACTGAAATCGGACCGCGATCTGGCGCATATTCCGGTGATCATGGTTACCGGCGCGAATTCAGCCGATGAGCGCGTGAAAGGGCTCGAGGCCGGCGCCGATGATTTTCTGACCAAGCCGGTCAATGATCTGGCGCTGTTTGCGCGGGTCCGCAACCTCATGCGCACCAAAGTGATGTTTGACGAGCTGCGGATGCGCGATTCGACGTCGCGCGAACTGGGATTGGGGGACTTTCTGACGAATCTGGCAGGAAATGCGCAAACGCCGGGAACCGTGCTGCTGGCGGCCCCGGACCCAGAGACCGGCCGCAAGTGGCGCAGCAAGCTGGACCGGGCGCTGAATGTGCAAATCGTCGAAACCGCCAACGAGCGCGAGGCGGTCAACCTTGGTTTGCTGGAGCGGCCCGACGTCTATGTCGTGCATCAGTCCTTGCCGGAAGGCGGCGACGGATTGCGCCTGGTCTCGGCGCTGCGGGCGCGCACCGAAACCCGGCACTCGGCCATCATCCTGATCGTCGGCGAGGATCGCCTGAACGTCGCGGCGCAGGGTCTGGAGCTGGGGGCCAGCGACTATATCATGGAACCGTTCGACATGAACGAACTGGTGGCGCGTTTGCGGTCGCAAATGCGGCGCAAGCAATTGTCGGATCAATTGCGCTCGAACACGCGCGACGGGCTGAAACTGGCGGTGATCGACCCGCTGACCGGCCTGTTCAACCGGCGCTATGCCACCCAGCACATGAACGGGATCATCGACAGGTCGAAAGTGTCCGGACTGACGTTCGCGGTGATGATCATGGATCTTGACCGGTTCAAGAGCGTCAACGACCAATGGGGCCACGACGCGGGTGACGCCGTGCTGAAGGAATTTTCGCGCCGCTTGCAGGAAAATGTTCGCGGTGTCGATCTGGTCGCGCGCCTTGGTGGCGAGGAGTTTCTGTTGGTGATGCCCGATACCGGCGGCGAAGCGGCCATGGCAGCCGCCGAAAGGGTGCGGACGGCGGTGGAAAAACTGGCGTTTCCAATCCGCGGCGGCAGCGAGGCGATTCAGGTTACCGTCAGTATCGGTGCGGCATTGTCGGGTGAAAGTTTCGCCGACGCCGAAGCGTTGATCCGGAAGGCGGACGCGGCGCTGTATGCGTCAAAGGCGCAGGGGCGGAATCGGGTTTCATTCGCGGCCCTTGCGGCCTGAGCAGGGCAAACCGGCGCAATTCCGGCGCGCTGCGGCCAGAATTTGGACCGGACACCGGGACGGGGATGTCTTGGCTGCTGCGGCGGGGTTTCGGCGGTTGAGCGGCCGGGTGCCGTTCGGGTACCCGGCCCGGCGGCTTGCCATCCGGTTCGGCACCAAAAAACTGGAGCGGGCAATTCCGTGCCGATTTTCGCCGGGCGGTGAATGTCGGCATGCTCGCGCGATTTATTGCCGGTGCCCGCTGCGGGCGGAAAAAGGATTTGCCAGAATGGCATCCGGACCGGGCTAGCAGAATTGGAACGACGGCCATTCGCCATGCAGAGCCCCGCATATGCAACTTTGGTTGCTAGAGCAGGATGTTGTTTGAAGGAAACAACATCCTGCTCCAGATTCTTGCTGGTCGCGTGATTGACGAGGAAAACCGGATTCCACTTTTCCTCATCCC
>JAYTCN010000108.1:0-4866 GCA_043736475.1 Paracoccaceae bacterium | reverse complement strand
CCCTCCTGATTGCCCCGCATCAAGAACATCATTTTGCAAGTTCGAGTCGGGACGGGTGCACGATACCACGTTTGATTGCGGCTGTATCCCGTAGACATGTCCGGTCAAAACAGCTGGGTCAGGCTGTGGTCAGGCGTTCCGCCACGTTGTCCCAATTCACCAGATTATCGAGGAAATTGCTGATATACGCCGGCCGCTTGTTGCGAAAATCGATGTAGTAGGAATGCTCCCACACATCGCAGCCCAAGAGCGCGGTCTGGCCAAAGCACAGCGGGTTGACCCCGTTCTCGGTCTTGGTCACCTTCAGCGTCCCGTCCTTGTCCTGCACCAGCCAGCACCAGCCGGATCCGAATTGCCCGGCACCAGCGGCGCCGAAATCGGCCTTGAACTTGTCAACCGAGCCAAACGCGCCACTGATCGCCGTTTCCAGTTTGCCCGGCATCTTGCGCCCGCCCGGCCCCATCATTTTCCAGAACTCGTTGTGGTTCCACAACTGGCTGATGTTGTTGAACAACCCCGACTGCGCCACCGCACCGGCCTGATAGGTCGCCGTCACAATCGCCTCCAGCGACTTGCCCTCATGCCCCGATCCGTCCAGCAGCTTGTTGCCATTGTCGACATAGGCCTTGTGGTGCAAATCGTGATGGAACTCGAGCGTCTCTTTTGACATGCCGCCAGCGGCCAGCGCGTCGTGGGCATAGGGAAGATCGGGAAGCGAGAATGCCATGATTGCACCTTTCTGATGTGAAAACCGGGCGAGTCACCCCGCCTTTTGACAGCAATCTTAGCCGAGTCCGCGGCGAGACTAAACCCGTTGTTTCGCCAAAATCAGACCGCAATCAGTGCCGCTCCAACCCGGCGGCCTTCATTCAGCAGCACGTTGTAAGTTCGACAGGCCGAGGGCGTGGCCATGAACTCGACACCAATTCCGGCTTCGACCAAGGCATCGCGAAAACCTGTCGGAATAGCACAAATATCCGCTCCGGTCCCGACCAGCACCACGTCCAGTTGGTCGGCAGCCACCACAAAGACACCGGTCTCGCGAAACCCGCCCCAAGCCACCGGCCCTCCCGGAAGCACCGCAAGATCACCGGCGAACTTCACCCCGCCGACCCGAAAAAACCCCGGCCCATAGCCATCAATCGGACGGGCCGCACCAAAGTCGATCTCGGTGATCCGCATCAGGCATCGATACCGGCAAACTGGGTTCCCGCGGCACCATCCTGCTTGGACCAGTCGCGTTTGACACCCAGCCAGAGCACCACCACTGTCGCCACGAACACCGTCGAATAGGTGCCGACGAACACCCCCCAAATCATCGCAAACGTGAAGCCGCGCAGCACTTCACCACCAAAGAACAACAGCGCCAACAGCGCGATCAGCACCGTCATTGCCGTCATGATTGTCCGGCTCAGTGTCTCGTTCACCGAAATGTTCAGCACTTCGACCAGCGGCATCGTCTTGTATTTGCGCAGATTTTCCCGGACCCGGTCAAAGATGACGACGGTATCGTTGAGCGAATAACCGACAATCGTCAGGATGGCAGCCAGAATCGACAAGTTGAATTCGAGCCGGAACAAGACGAACACCCCGACCGTCAGGATCACGTCGTGCACCAGCGCCGCCACCGCCCCCAACGAGAACTGCCACTCAAAGCGCAGCCAAACGTAGAACAGAATCGCCAATACCGACAGGACAACGGCCAAGGCACCGGTCCGCAGCAGTTCCGACGAAACCTTGGCTCCGACACTCTCGACCGACAAATATGAAATCCCTGGAAATTTCGCGTCCAGAGCCGTCTTGATCGCGGCAATGATCGTGCCCTGAATCGCATTGTCGCCTTCGGCCTGCTCGACGCGGATCAGCACGGCATTGCGGGCCGTTCCCGTCACTTCTGCCGCCGGGTCGCGGATTTCGGTCACCGAAATATCGCCCAGTCCCAACCCGCCCAGAACATCGCGGAACGCCCCGACATCAACCGTTTCCTGTGGCTCCGCCGTGATCATGGTGCCGCCACGAAAATCAACCCCCTGATTCAGGCCAACGACGAAATACAGAACAGCCGACGCCAGCATGGCTACAGCCGAAATGCCAAACGTGACCGCATAATATCTGAAGAAATCAACGTTGGTGATCGAGGGGACAAGTTTAAGCCGCATTATTCGCTCCTACACCAAAATCGTTTTCGGCCGCCGCCAGCCCAGCCAGGCCGCGATGATCGAGCGTGTCACCCAAATCGCGGTGAAAATCGAGGTGATCAATCCAAGCCCGAGCGTGAGGGCAAAGCCCCGGATCGGCCCCGAGCCAAGCGCGAACAGGATCACCGCCGCAATCAGCGTCGTCAGCGACCCGTCAATGATTGCCGACAAGGCCTTTTCATAGCCCAGCGACAGCGCCCGCGCCGGTCCCTTGCCGCTGCGCAATTCCTCGCGCACCCGCTCGAACACCAGCACATTGGCGTCAACCGCCATGCCGATGGTCAGGATGATCCCGGCGATGCCTGGAAGGGTCAGGGTCGCGCCGACCACGCTCATCATCGCAAAGATCAGCACAATGTTGAGGATCAGCGCCACGTTGGCGAACATGCCCCAGATGCCATAGCTCAGCACCATATAGGCACAGACCGCGGCAAAGGCGACAATCGAGGCCAGTTTGCCGGCGTTGATCGAATCCTGGCCCAGTTCCGGCCCGATGACCCGCTGCTCCAGCACCGTAATCTCGGCGGGCAAGGCCCCGGCGCGCAGCAGGATCGCCAGCCGCGTGCTCTCCTCGACCGTGAACGAGCCGGTGATCTGGCCCGAACCGCCGGGAATGGCGGTCTGGATCGTCGGGGCCGAGATCACCTCGTTGTCGAGCACAATGGCAAACGGATTGCCGATATTGGCCGCTGTGTATTCCCCGAAAACCCGCCCGCCTTGCGGATTGAAGCGGAAACTGACGGCGGGCACGCCATTTTGGTCAAATGTCGGCTGTGCATCGACCAACTGGTCGCCGTTCACCACCGCTCGACGTTCCAAAACATAGAATATTCCGGTTTCGTCCAGCGACGGCACGATGATCTCGCCGGCGCCGGCAACCACATTGGCGTCACTGGTGCGCCCGGTAACGCGGTTGAACGTCAACTTCGCCGTCTTGCCGATCAGTTTGAGCAATTCTTCCGCCGAACCGATTCCCGGAACCTGCACCAGAATCCGGTCCTTGCCTTGCCGTTGAATCGTCGGCTCGCGGGTTCCCGCTTCATCCACCCGGCGACGGATGATTTCCAGCGATTGCTCCATCGTGCGGTCATTGTTGGCAATACGCTCCGCCTCGCTCAAGACAATGACGATCTCGTCGGCCTCGTTTGAAACCTGAATGTCGGTCGATCCCACACCGGTCAGCGTCACCACCGGTTGGGCCACGGCGCGAACGGCTTCCAACGCCGCCGGCATCCCGGTCGGTTCGCTGATTTTGACCCGCAGCACCGCCGGATCGTCTTCAATTCGCCGGACATTGCCGACCTGGTCCTTCAGGTCACGCAGCGCATCGCGGACCAGCGGCCAATAATTGTCCATCCGCTCGGCATAGGTATCGGCAACCTGCACCTCGACCAGCAGATGCGCCCCGCCGCGCAAATCAAGTCCCAGATTGACCAGTTTGTTCGGCAGCCAGCCCGGCCAGCTGTCTGCCGCCGTCTGAATCTCCGGCGTTGCCGGATTGCCCGCATCCAAAAACGCAACGGCGTCGTTGTGGCCTTCGACCCGGGCATAAAAAGCGACCGGCAAGGCCAAATAGGCACAAAGCAGGCAAGTGCCCCAGATGAGTGCGTTTTTCCAGAACGGAAAATCAAGCATAATCAGTCCTTTACAGGCAGAAACTCAGTTTGCCGGGAAATTCAGGAAACCGCCGGTTCGGTCTTGCTCAACACCTGGGTGACCGTGTGTTTGACGACCCGCACTTTCACGCCGGTGGCAATCTCGACCTCGAGTTCGCCGTCGCTGACTTTCGACACCTTGCCAATGATCCCGCCCGAGGTCACCACCTGGTCGCCGCGCCGCAGGGCAGCCACCAAAGCCCGATGATCTTTCAGTTTTTTCTGTTGCGGCCGGATCATCAGGATATACATGATGCCGAAGATCAGCACGATTGGCAGGAACGAGATGAATCCTGCTCCGAACGGCGATCCAGCCGCCTGGGCATAGGCCGGTGTTGCAAACATTTTCTAACCCCTCAAAAACCGGTCAGATTCGCCGGTCCGAATTTCGCGCGGACACTAGCGATGGCTCATGGGGGATGCAAGGTAGCCTGCCAAGGCTATCGCAACGCACCAACCTCATTCGTCTTGGCACCGATGTTCCATTTACTGCTCCGAAGGCACCCCACCCTTCCGCCCAATCGGCGAATATGGCATAGCCAGCGCGATAACCGCGACCAAAGGCCATTCGCATGCACGACATCCGCGCCATCCGCGACAATCCCGCCGCCTTCGACACGGCGCTCAGGCGGCGCGGGATGGAGCCGATGTCCCCCGAAATCCTGTCCATCGATGCCACCCGTCGCGGCAAAATCAAAGCTGCCGAGGATGCGACGGCGGCGCGAAACCTCGCCTCCAAAGAAGCCGGTGCCGCCAAGGCCGCCGGCAACACCGCCGAATTCGACCGACTGCGCGCGCTGGTCAACGCCAAGAAAGACGAAAATGCCCGGCTGGAGGAAGAAGCGAAACTCGAAGACGCCAAACTCACCGACCTCCTGCTCACCATCCCCAACCTGCCCCACGACGACGTACCGGTCGGCCCAGATGAGCGCGCAAACGTCGAAATCCACCGCCACGGCAATATCCGCAATTTCGCCTTCAAACCGAAGGAACACTTCCAAATTCCCGCCGCC
>JAYTCN010000107.1:0-2036 GCA_043736475.1 Paracoccaceae bacterium | reverse complement strand
CTGATCGTCGCCGATTTCATCAAATGGGCCAAGAACAAGGGCATTCCTGTCGGTCCGGGTCGCGGGTCGGGGGCGGGGTCGCTGGTGGCCTATGCCCTGACCATCACCGATCTTGATCCTTTGCGCTACGGCTTGCTGTTCGAGCGGATGCTGAACCCCGAACGGGTATCGATGCCGGACTTTGACATCGACTTTTGCATGGATCGCCGCGAGGAAGTGATTTCCTATGTCCAGCAGAAATACGGGCGCGACCGGGTGGCGCAGATCATCACCTTTGGCGCGTTGTTGTCGAAGGCGGCGATCCGCGACGTCGGCCGGGTGCTGCAGATGCCTTACGGCCAGGTGGACCGGATTGCCAAGCTGATTCCGGTCGAAGGGGTCAAGCCGGTGTCGATCGAAAAGGCGCTGGCCGACGAGCCGAGGTTGCGCGACGAGGCGAAGGCCGAGGAAGTGGTGGCGCGGATGCTGTCCTACGCCCAGCAGGTCGAGGGGCTGTTGCGCAACGCCTCGACCCATGCCGCCGGGGTGGTGATCGGCGACCGGCCATTGGACGAACTGGTGCCGCTGTATCGCGATCCGAAATCCGACATGCCGGCCACCCAGTTCAACATGAAATGGGTCGAGGCCGCCGGTCTGGTCAAGTTCGACTTTCTCGGACTTAAAACCCTGACGATCATCCAGAACGCGCTTGATCTTTTGCGGCTGCGCGGCGTCGACATTGATATTGCGACGATCCCGCTCGATGACGCCAAAACCTATCAGCTGTATGCCGATGCCGCGACCGTGGCGGTGTTTCAGGTGGAAAGCTCGGGCATGCGCGAGGCTTTGCGCCAACTGGCGCCGACCTGCATCGAGGACATCATCGCCCTGGTTGCCCTGTATCGTCCGGGCCCGATGGAAAACATTCCGAAGTTCTGCAACGTCAAGAACGGCCGGGAAGCGCTGGAGACACTGCACCCTTCCATCGACCACATCCTGAAGGAAACCCAAGGCATCATCGTCTATCAGGAACAGGTGATGCAGATTGCCCAGGTGATGGCCGGCTATTCGCTGGGTGGTGCCGACCTGTTGCGCCGGGCGATGGGCAAGAAAATCCGCGAGGATATGGAAAAAGAGCGTCCGAAGTTCATCGACGGCGCGAAGGCCAATGGGGTCGAGGCGAAGAAAGCCGGGGAAATATTTGATCTGCTTGCGAAATTTGCCGACTATGGTTTCAACAAGAGCCATGCCGCCGCCTATGGCGTGGTCAGTTATCAGACCGCCTGGCTGAAAGCGAACCATCCGGTTGAATTCATGGCGGCGGTGATGAACTGCGACATTCATCTGACCGACAAGCTCGGGCAGTATCAGCAGGAGGCGCGACGTCTGGGCATCACCATGGTGCCGCCCTGCGTCAACCGGTCGGGCGCGACTTTTAGCGTGCGCGAAGGGCAAATTGTCTATGCGCTGGGCGCCTTGAAAAACGTCGGTGTCGAGGCGATGAAGGCGATCGTGGCCGGGCGTGGCGCCAAGCCGTATGCCGACCTGTTCGACTTTGCCCGCCGGGTCGATCTGAAACGGATCGGCAAGCGACCGCTGGAAATGCTGGCGCGGGCTGGGGCGATGGATCAGCTTGACGGCAACCGGCGCAAGGTGTTCGACTCGCTCGACGCCCTGACGGCGTTTTCCGCCGCACATCATCACGCACTGGCCTCGGCACAGGTCAGCCTGTTTGGCGAGACGGGTACCGATTTGCCCAATCCGCGCCTGCCGATGCCCGAGCCCTGGCTGCCGACCGCGATGCTGGCGCAAGAACACCAGGCGGTCGGATTCTACGTCTCGGGCCATCCACTCGACGATTATGTCGGTCCGCTGAAGCGCCAGCGGGTGCTGACCCTGGCCGAGTTGATCCAAAAGGTCCAGGGCGGGGTGGTGGCGGCGCGGATTGCCGGGTCGGTATCATCGGTGCAGATCCGCAAATCGGCGCGCGGCAACCGGTTCGCCTTTGTCGAACTCAGCGATCCGACCGGGATTTACGAGGCGACATTGTTCGCCGA
>JAYTCN010000106.1:0-2037 GCA_043736475.1 Paracoccaceae bacterium | reverse complement strand
ACCCGCCGAACAGCACCGGGATCACCACGAAGAACATCATCAGGACGCCATGCGCCGTGATGATCACGTTCCACTGGTGCCCGTCCGGTGAACAGGTCTGGCTGGCATCCGCGATCAGGCGCAAACCCTCGGTGCACAGGAATTGCACGCCGGGGTTCATCAGTTCCAACCGCATGTAAACGGTGAACAGAACCGAAACCAACCCCACCAGACCGCCAGTGAAGATGTAGAGGATCCCGATATCCTTGTGGTTCGTCGACATGAACCAGCGGGTAAAGAACCCCTTTTGCTCATGCCCATGCCCCTGATCATGGCCATGGATGGCTGCATCGGCCATTGGCGTCTCCCGTTTTCGTTCGTTCGGTTGCGTTGACGTTGCCTCGCTGGGGCCCGGAGGTTGCCCCCCGTTCCGCTTGGCTGTCGTTCTAGTCAAGCCGCACGGGCAGGGCAATGGCGGATTATGCCGCAGTCGCGGAAAAGCCTCAGCAATGTCTGGCAGATAGGGGAGGGTCGGTCTGGCAGGGCCTGCGCGCCGATGCGGCCAAGGCGGTTGGCCTGCGGTCCGGCATCTGCGGCGCGGGCGTTCATCAAGCCCAAGGCGGGCTTTCTTCACTCAGCGAAGAAAGCCCGCCTTGGGCTTGATGAGCAGTGGCGGCAGAGTGCCGGAACGTCAACCGACGCCGGGTTGAATCCCGGCTGCGAACCGTTCGCAACAGGCTTTCATTCAGGTTAACGGAAACCGACAACCATTTGTTAACACGCATGAAAACACGATGTCGCACAAAAGGACATCGCCCTGACTTCGCCGGATCAGACGCTTGGCCGGGCCCTTACGGGGCCGGGTTCAGCGCGGCCAGATAAGCCACGATATCCTCGCCGCCGGTTTTCAGCTTGAAGGTCATCTTGGATTTGGCCGCCGCATCGCCGATCTTGTCCTTCAACCATTTCGACGGATCAACCAGATATTCCGCCAGCATCGCCTCGTCCCAGACCGTGCCATCGGCGCCCGCCGCAGTGGTCCCGGCGGAGTATTTGAACCCCTCCAGCGTGCCGATCTGCCGCCCGATCACCCCGAACAGATCGGGACCGGTCTTGCCGCCCTTCTGGATCGCCGTGCCGTCAGCGGCGGTGATCGCATGGCAGGCCTTGCATTTCTTGAAGTCGGACTCACCGGCAACCGGATCGCCGACAACGTGGTCGCCGGCGCGAGTGGGGGTGGCAAGGGCGGAGGTGGCAAGGACCAGCGCCGCGACGGCGATCAGATATTTCATGTGACACCCTTGATCAGGACATGGAGCACGCAGGCGCTCCCTGCGGCATGGTCAGGAATACACCGATTTCGCCCCAAGGAAGAAGCGATATCTTGCTGCCCTGCCGTCCAACGGCCCGGTTCAGGTGAAATGGCGGCCAAATTCCTGCTTCAGCGCCAGATCCAGATCGGCCATCGTCACCGGCAGACCCAGATCGACCAGCGAGGTGACGCCGTGATCCTTGATGCCGCAGGGCACGATGCCGCTGAAATGGGCCAGATCCGGTTCGACATTGATCGACAGGCCGTGAAAGCTGACCCAGCGCCGCAGCCTGATCCCGATGGCGGCGATCTTGTCCTCGGCCGGCTGACCGTCCAACCTCGCCCGGTCCGGCCGAACGACCCAGACCCCGACCCGACCTGCACGCCGCTCGCCCCGGACATTGAAGGCCGCGAGGGTGCCGATCACCCAATCCTCCAGCGCCTGAACGAACAGCCGCACATCGCGGCCCCGCCGGTTCAGGTCCAGCATCACATAGACCACCCGCTGCCCCGGCCCGTGATAGGTGTACTGCCCACCCCGTCCCGCCACGAACACCGGAAAACGCGCGTCGATCAGATCGGCAGGCCTGGCCGAGGTGCCGGCGGTATAGAGCGGCGGATGCTCGACCAGCCACACCGCCTCGCCGGCCCGCCCCTCGGCAATCGCAGCGGCCCGCGCCTCCATCGCCGCCAGCGTTTCGGCATAGGGCGACAGGCCGGGCAAAATGGTCCATTCAGGCATCGCA
>JAYTCN010000105.1:0-2041 GCA_043736475.1 Paracoccaceae bacterium | reverse complement strand
GGCAATAAACCGAGCAGAAGCAATCGCGCCTGAAATGCGACACTGGGGGCGGGAAACCGCCCCCATCTTTTTTTGAAAATTTCACGCGTGAAATTCCGGCTAGGGCAAATCAGTGAAAAGCGGCAACCGGTTTTCCCGCCCGATTTGCGTAACAACAAATGGCTAGATCGGTTTGGGCGATTCTGTCATCGCCTGAACGGGTCTTGTCAATTCCGCAGTTTCCGAATTTCCGCCTCGATGTCATTTTTCAGGGTCATGCGTTCTTCCGGGCTTAGAAACGCACCCAATTCGATCTCGCGCCCGTTGCCTTTCAGAGTCAGATAATTTTCCGGCCGGCCGTCGGGGTAAATTTTCAATTGCACCCAATGTGGATTGGCATGCCATTGCTGTTCGTGGCCGTCGGGACTGCGCCGGATGACACTGATGAGGTCGGGCCAAAGCCGCAATGTTTCGGAAAGCCGACCGTCGCGGTAGTTCAGTCGCAGCTAGCCATAGAGCAGCACCAGAGGCAGGGTCAGAAATGGCAAAAGCGCCCAGGCAATGCGCGAGCCGGGAAACGCCGGCAAGGGCAGCGACAGGCCAAGCGTGCACAACGCGAACAACCAGGTGACGCCACCCCGGCCGAGCGAGCGATGCGGCCAAAGAGTGACTTGCCAATGCGGCGGATCGGTCCGGGAAACAGCGAGGGCCGAGGGTTGATCCCCGGTCCTTGCATCCTGTTTCCGGGCGTCGGTCACCTAGTGCTGCGAATGTTTGTCCCACATCGCCGGTGTTGGCAGCGTCTCGAACGTATGTTCCGGCGGCGGGTTGGGCAGAGTCCATTCCAGTGTATCGGCATGTTCGCCCCAATAGGCGTTCTCGGTCAGCTTTTTGCCATAGAGCAGCGTGTAGGCGACGATACCGAAAAAAAACAGGAACGAGGCGAAACTGAGATAGGCGCCATAGCTGGAGACTTCGTTCCACAGCGAGAATTGTTCGGGATAATCGATGTAGCGCCGCGGCATGCCCTGGCGGCCAAGGAAATGCTGCGGAAAAAAGGTGATGTTGGAGCCAATGAACATCATCCAGAAATGCAGCTGGCCGGCCCATTCGGGATATTGGCGGCCCGACATCTTGCCGATCCAGTAATAGACCCCGGCAAAGATGCAGAATACCGCGCCGAGGCTCATCACGTAATGGAAATGGGCGACCACGTAATAGGTGTCGTGATAGGCGCGGTCGATGCCGGCTTGCGACAGCACGATGCCGGTGACGCCGCCGACGGTGAACAGGAACAGGAAACCCATGGCCCAGAGCATCGGGGTTTTCAACTCCACCGACCCGCCCCACATGGTGGCGATCCACGAGAAAATCTTGATCCCGGTCGGCACCGCGATCACCATCGTCGCCAGCATGAAATAACTCTGCTGGGTCAGCGACATGCCGACGGTGTACATGTGATGGGCCCAGACAACGAAGCCGAGCGCGCCGATGGCGACCATGGCATAGACCATCGGCAGATAGCCGAAGATCGGCTTTTTCGAGAAGGTCGAGATCACATGGCTGACGATGCCGAACCCCGGCACGATGATCATGTAGACTTCGGGATGGCCGAAGAACCATAGCAGGTGCTGGTACAGCACCGGGTCGCCGCCGCCTTCGGCCTGAAAGAAGGTGGTTTCGAAGTTGCGGTCGGTCAGGAGCATGGTGATGGCACCGGCCAGAACCGGCAGCGACAAGAGGATCAGGAAGGCGTTGACGAAGATCGACCACGGAAACAGCGGCACTTTGTGCAGGGTCATGCCGGGGGCGCGCATGTTGAGGAAGGTGGTGATCATGTTGATCGCGCCAAGGATCGACGAGGCGCCCGACAGGTGGACGGCGAAGATGGCCAGATCCATCGACATGCCCTCCTCGTTGGTCGACAGCGGCGCGTAGAGCACCCAGCCAACACCCGAACCGAGCTGGCCGTTGCCGCCCGGGGCAAACAGCGAGGCGACCGCCAGCGACGCTCCGGCCACATACATCCAGTACGACAGGTTGTTCATCCGCGGAAAGGCCA
>JAYTCN010000104.1:0-2041 GCA_043736475.1 Paracoccaceae bacterium | reverse complement strand
AATACAACCAGTCGCACATGCCGGTGCGCGATCAGACCAAGGTGGTGGGCCATGCCGTGCGCGCGATGTACATGTTTGCGGCAATGGCCGATCTGGCGGCGGAACACGGCGATGCCAGCCTGAAGCGGGCCTGCGAAACCCTTTGGGCCGACGTGACCCGCACGCGGATGTATGTCACGGGCGGTTTTGGGCCTTCAGCCTCAAACGAAGGATTTACCCGCGATTACGACCTGCCCAACGATACCGCCTATGCCGAAACCTGCGCTTCGGTGGCAATGGTGTTCTGGGCAGCGCGGATGTTGAACCTCGACCTTGACGGGCAGTATGCCGATATTCTTGAACAGGCGCTGTATAACACTTCGCTTGCGGGGCTCAGCCGCGACGGCGTGCAGTATTTCTACGACAACAAGCTAGAAAGCGACGGATCACACAAGCGGTGGGACTGGCACCCCTGCCCTTGTTGCACGATGAATGTGGCACGTCTGGTGGCATCGATTTCCGGATATTTCTACTCGGTCGCCGAAACCGAAGTGGCGGTGCATCTTTATGGCGGCGCCGAAGGCACTCTGGCAGTGGCTGGCGGCAAGGTGCGGATTTCCGAATCCTCGAACTATCCGTGGTCGGGCGAAATCAGCGTCGCCGTCAACCCGACAGGCTGTGATGCGTTCACGCTTGCGCTGCGGGTGCCGGGTTGGGCCAAAGGCGCTTCTGCAAAGCTGAACGGTACGCCACTGAAAATGGGCGATGTCAAACGGGGTTATCTGAAGATAAAGCGGAGCTGGGCCGCAGGCGATACTGTGACCCTGTCATTGCCGATGCCTGTGGACAGGCTCTACGCCCATCCTGACGTGCGGCAGGATGTGGGCCGCGTGGCGCTGAGACGCGGGCCGCTGATCTATTGTCTGGAGCAGCATGACAATGCAGCGCCGGTGCAGCGGATCAGCCTTCCGGCAGAAGCGGAACTGACGGCTGAATGGCGTGAGGAACTGTTGGGGGGCATCAGCGTCGTTCGGGCCGACGGAAAGGTCGCAGATGCCGCCAATTGGGGCACAGCGCTTTACCGTACATCACCCCCGACCGAGACTGGCAGTCCGTTGACCGCCGTGCCCTATTACATCTGGTGCAACCGCGGACCAAATCCGATGCAGCTTTGGTTAAGGGAGTAAGCTTGCAATGTCCTATGTTGAATTGAAAGGACTGGGCAAGACTTTCGGATCGTTCGAAGTGATCCGCAACATCAATCTTTCCGTCGAAAAAGGCGAGTTCTGCGCCCTTCTCGGTCCTTCGGGCTGCGGCAAGTCCACGCTGCTGCGGCTGATCGCGGGACTCGAGGATGTCACCACTGGCGAAATCCGTATCAACGGCAAGGACGTCACCGATCTGGCTCCGGCCGCGAGGCGGATCGCCATGGTGTTTCAATCCTACGCGCTCTATCCGCACATGAGCGTTGCCGAAAACATCGCCTTCTCGCTGGAAGTTGCTGGCATGAAAAAGGCCGACAGGCTGGCCCGCGCGGCCGAAATTGGCAAGATGCTGAAACTCGATCAGTTGCTTGATCGCCGCCCGTCTGTGCTGTCAGGCGGTCAGAGGCAACGCGTGGCGATCGGGCGCGCGCTGGTGCGTGACCCCGAAGTTTTCCTGTTCGACGAACCGCTGTCAAACTTGGATGCCATGTTGCGCGTGCAGATGCGCCTGGAACTGTCGAACCTGCATCACGATCTTGCGGCGACAATGATTTATGTCACCCACGACCAAATCGAGGCGATGACAATGGCAGACCGGATCGTCGTGCTGGATCAGGGCCAGATCATGCAGGTCGGCGCGCCGATGGAGCTGTACGAACGCCCTGCGAACCGCTTCGTCGCCGCCTTTATCGGGTCTCCATCGATGAATTTCCTGCCTGCCCGCGTCGCAGATGTCGACTCGTCTGATCATGTCATTTTGGATATTGCCCAAGGCGCGGGGCTTTTCAAACTTGACCTGCGTGGGCCCGGTCCAACCGCGGGTACGTCAGTGGAACTTGGTATCCGCCCGGAAAATG
>JAYTCN010000103.1:0-2042 GCA_043736475.1 Paracoccaceae bacterium | reverse complement strand
CGCCGACCCCCTCGCCTCCCGCATCGCCAAAAATATCCGCCCCACATTCCCCGGCCCGCCGGCAAACCCAAACCCCAGCCGCTGATAAAACTCCACCCGACGCTCAAACCCGTCACCCTCAGCACATCCAGCCCAATCGCCGCTGCCCTTCTTCTTGGCCCAAATACTCATTCCAACCCCAAACGCTGCCGCGCACCAGACAAACCCACCCTCACACCATCTCCACCCGCAACCTTTTCCCCGTCGCCGCTGCATAGCGCCGCAAAGTCTCGACCGAAGGCGACACCCTGCCACCCTCCAGCCGGGCAATCGCCGACTGCGTCGTCCCCAGCCGCTGCGCCAGCGCCTCCTGCGTCAAGCCCGCCGAGGCGCGGGCGCGGATCATCGTGGCGATCAACGAATATTCGTCCCTGACCTCCTGATAACCCGCACGAAACGCTGCGTCCTGCATCAGTTTGGCCTTCAGATCGGCCAGTCTGGTCGCTTTTCCAGTTGTTTCCACCCCAACCCCAACCCAAAGGCGGCGCATCAAACACGCAAAGCAATGCCGCAGCCATCGCAAAATCCATCGCATTTACGCTATATACCTTATCCGCTATGGCGGCAAATCGCCCGCGCCAACGAGACCCGGAAAACGTTAAATACGCGTAAAAAACTTCAGGAGAGTCTGTCGACACATTGTCACCCCTTCCCCTCCTGCCGACCCCGCCCTATATCCCCGTCCCATGCTCGTCACCCTCCTTCGCCGCCTCAAAGGCCCGCACACCCCCGATCCGATGGCCTCCGAGGATTGCCGGCTGGCGCTGGCCGCCCTGATGGTGCGGGTTGCCCGCAGCGACGAGCAGTATGCGTCGGTCGAGATCAGCATGATCGACCGGGTGCTGGCCGTCCGTTACGGGTTGCAACCGACCGACGCCGCCGCCCTCCGCACCCGCGCCGGGCACCTCGAAGCCCAGGCCCCCGACACCGTGCGCTTCACCCGCCTGATCAAAGAAGCCGTGCCCTATAAAGATCGCAGCGCCATCGCCGAGGCCCTCTGGCGCGTGGTTCTGGCCGACGCCAAACGCGACGCCCACGAGGACGCGTTCCTGCGCATGGTCGTCAACCTGATCGGTGTTTCCGACCGCGATTCCGCGCATGCGCGGCAAAGGGCGATCGCCACGCCGCCTTAATAATTGCTCAGCTTGTTCGCGAACATCGCCTTCGTCAACCCCGCCGCCTGCGCCGCCGCGCGCCCTTCCGCCGCCCAGAGCATCCCGCGCCGCAGCATCTCTTGCGCCGGGCCGTGGTCGATCACATCGGCGTGGTGGCCCAGCGCATTGTAATAGACCCGCCCGATCCCCCATTTCCGCGTCCACGCCACCGGCATGTCGACCGGGCCGTTGGCGGCATGGTACCAGCCGACCGTCGGAAACCGCGTGGTCGCCAGCACTTCGTTTGCCGGATCGACATGCAGATAATATTGCTCGGTTTTCACCTCAAAATCGCCGATCCCCTCGGTCAGCGGGCTGGAGCCTGGCTTGATATGCACCCGGTATTCGATGCCGTCGCCACCCGGATGCGACACCCAGTTCGCCCCGGTCATGAACTGCCACAGCACATTGTCGCGAAACGCATCGCACATGCCGCCGTGACAGCCGGCCAGACCGGTACCGCCGGCCACCGCCTCGGCGACGTTGACGGCAAATTCCTTTTCGATCGTGCCCATGGTCCAGATCGGCACGATCAGGTCCAAAGCTTCCAATGCCGCCCGGTCGGCCAGCACGTCCTGGCTGGGCGACACCTCAACCGAAAACTCAGCTTCCTCCAGCATGCCCTTGAAAAGATTTGATACAAGTTCCGGCTGGTGCCCTTCCCATCCGCCCCAAAAAATCAGCGCCCGTTTTTTCATCATGATTTCTTTCCCAATGCCCTGTCATAGGCCGCAACCGCCCCGGCAGCCTTCAGTGCCACATCTGCCGCGCTCCAGCCCGGCTGGTACAGCGAAGAACCCAAGCCGAACCCGCTGGCCCCGGCGGCGATCCACTCGGCGAAATTCTGCG
>JAYTCN010000102.1:0-2059 GCA_043736475.1 Paracoccaceae bacterium | reverse complement strand
ATGTCGCGATGGGAAAGGGCATCAACGACTCGATCCTGAACGGCTACGCGACCCTGGCCAGCCGCTACCGCCCCGGTGACCGGATCATGCTGTTTGGTTATTCGCGCGGTGCCTATGCCGCGCGCTCGCTCGCCGGATTCATCGGTCGTGTTGGCTTGCTGGACCAGGAACACGCCACGGAATCGAAAACCGTGCAAGCCTTCCGGCACTATGAAACCGCAAAACTCACGCAGGCCGGGCGCAAGTTTGCCAACAGCTATTGCCACGCCGATGTCCCAATCGAAATGATCGGTATTTGGGATACCGTCCGCGCTCTCGGCCTGCCCTATCCGTTTCTGTCGCGATTGGCGCCCATGGCTACCAGCTTTCACAATCACGAGCTTGGCCACACGATTCGCAACGGATTCCACGCCTTGGCACTCGACGAAGATCGTGTCGCCTACGAACCGGTCGTCTGGGAAAAGGCCGAAGGCTGGGCCGGACGCATGGAACAGGTGTGGTTCGCCGGCGCTCATGCCGATATTGGCGGCAACATCTGGGAAAAACCCGAAGCCCGGCCGCTTGCAAACATACCGTTCCGCTGGATCACCGAGCATGCCGAAGACTGCGGTCTTGACCTGCCCATCGGTTGGCGGGGAAAGTTTCCGACCGATTCAACGGCCCCCGCCCTTGGCAGCCACTTTGGCAATGGCCGCCTGTTTCGCACCCGCCAGCCACGGCGCATCGGCACCGGCTTCGGCGAATACATCCACGACAGCGTCGCGGTGCGCACGCAAAATCTTCCCGGCTATTTCCCGCTCGCGCGTTTGGCCGACACGACAGAAAATGCCGCAGGTGCCGCCCTCGCCTGATCTTGCGGTTGTGACCACCACGGCCGTCCGTTAGGGTTGCGCATGGGCAAAGCAATCATGATACAGGGTGTCGGCTCGAACGTCGGCAAGTCGCTGATCGTGGCCGGTCTTTGCCGTCACTTTAGCCGGTTGGGGCTTCGGGTTCGTCCATTCAAGCCGCAGAACATGTCCAACAATGCAGCGGTTACCGCCGACGGCGGCGAGATCGGACGTGCCCAGGCCCTGCAAGCGCTTGCCTGCCGGATTGCGCCGCACACCGACATGAATCCGGTGCTGTTGAAACCGGAAACGGAAACCGGGGCGCAGGTTATCGTTCAGGGCAAACGCCTGACCACGGTCCGCGCCCGCGATTATGCACGTCTGAAACCGGAACTGCTGCCCGCCGTCATGGCCAGTTTCAACCGACTTCGGGTCGGGTCCGACCTGGTCATCGTCGAAGGGGCCGGCTCACCCGCCGAAGTCAATCTGCGCCTTGGCGATATTGCCAATATGGGCTTTGCCGAAGCGGCCGGAATTCCGGTCGTTCTGGTCGGTGACATTGACCGCGGCGGCGTGATCGCACAGATTGCCGGCACCAAACTCGTGCTGGGAAAAAGCGACTCTGACAGAATAAAAGGCTTTCTTATCAACAAATTCCGCGGTGATCCTGAACTTTTCACCGAGGGCGTCGCGGCGATCAGGACTCATACCAACTGGCCGTCACTGGGCGTCGTCCCGTGGTTCCCGTTGGCAAACCGGCTGCCTGCCGAAGATGCCATCGACATCACGGGCGGCGGCACCGGGCCGTTCAAAATCGCGGTGCCAATCTTGTCGCGCATTGCCAATTTTGACGACCTCGACCCGCTCAAGATCGATCCCGGCGTGCAGATTGACATGATACCTCCCGGGCAACCGTTGCCCGCTGATGCCCAACTCATCATCCTCCCCGGCACCAAATCGACCCTTGGTGATCTGGCCTTTCTGCGCGAACAGGGCTGGGACATTGACATTCTGGCCCATCATCGGCGCGGTGGCCACCTCCTGGGCATCTGTGGTGGCTATCAAATGCTGGGCAAAATGATTCACGATCCGGGCGGCCTCGAAGGCCCCGCAGGTTCGGCAGCCGGGCTCGGCTTGCTTGCGGTCGAAACGACGATGCTGGCCGACAAAACGCTGGCACTCGTCCACGGGGTTGACCTCGCCTCGGGTCAACCGGTCGACGGATATGA
>JAYTCN010000101.1:0-2061 GCA_043736475.1 Paracoccaceae bacterium | reverse complement strand
AATAGGGGTGATGCCCGCCGTATCATCAGTTTTAGGAGAGCAAATGACCGCGAAATTGCTGGATTCCTTCCCGACGTTCGATCCGGCTTCCGAGCCTGACGACGACATCCCTGATATGTCCACACCCTATTGGGTCGAGAAATTTTCGAAGGTCCCGTTTACTCGCGGTCGCCCGCTTGCCGCCGTAACCAAGACATCCGTCACCCTGCGACTTGATCCTGACGTGCTGGCCATTTTCCGTGCCACCGGCAAAGGCTGGCAAGGCCGGATGAATGAGGCGTTACGGAAAGCGGCGGGTTTGGGTTAGGGGTAAGGTTGCCACTTCCCTAACAGAATTTGCGTTAGCCAGCGTTTTCAACCCCTTGCCCAAGCGTCCAGATCTGGACACCGAGTCCCCATGTCCGACCCCGCCGAACTGACCGCTTGGAAAGCTGACCGCCTCGCCGCCCTGACGGCCCCGGACGGCTGGCTGAACCTGACCGACCGCCTCGACATCCCGCCCGGCCCGCAAACCACAGGCTCCGCCCCCGACAATGCCCTGATCCTGTCGCGCGGCCCCGCCCATCTTGGCACGCTTCTGCCCGGTTTCACCTTTCAAACCCACGGCGAGCCTCAACCCTTCGTCACCCATGGCGACAACCCGCAACTGCACGTCCCACCGTTCCTGCTGGAAATTCACACCGTCGACGATCAACCCGCCCTCCGTGTCCGCGACCTGACCCTGCCGCGCCATGCCAATCTGAGCTATTTTCCCCATGATCCCACCTGGATCGTCCGGGCCCGCTGGGAAACCCTTGCCACCCCGCAGTCCCAAAGCATCGACCAAAGGGGCGGCAAACCCACCGCCGTCACCCTGACCCACCGCGCCCATTTCACCAGGGACGGCCACGCCGTGACCCTGCTTGCGACCCATCGGAAGGGCCGCAACCCGATGTTCGTGCTCCGCGATGCGACCTCGGGGCGCGACACTTATGCCGCCGCGCGCTTTCTGATCGGGCAGGACATGACGGCCAGTGAAATCACCCTCGATTTCAACAAGGCCTACAACCCGCCCTGCGCCTTCACCGACTTTGCCATCTGCCCGCTGCCGCCGCGCGAAAATATCCTGCCGTTCGCGGTCCGTGCCGGCGAGCTTGCGCCAGCCTGACGCGACCCCACTTCGCGCAATTCGCGCTGTGAGCCGCAATGAAGCCCGGTTTCCGCCCGATTTTCGCCACCGAATCCCCTTTGAGTTGATCCTGTGACCCATGCCGGAATGGCCGGGTTGCCGGTGCTGCCGTGGTGGGATCAGCGCCGTTTTCAAGTAACGCACCCCGTCGTCACGCGGTGCCTATATGGAATGGCCCACCATGCCGATCGGTTCGGATACTGCTGACATTCACATGATCAACATCGCCCTGACTGCGGCGGATGGTTCGGGCCTGTTGTGGCAGGACCCGGCCCAGATGATCCCCGTGGGCATGAACGGCAACCCCGAGGCATTCGTCGCCGCGATCAAATCCGGCCTGCCGCTGGTCAACAATCTGCGCGTCCTGTTCAACGAATTTTCCTTCAACCCCGACGGCTCGATGAGCCCGCAATTTGAACGGTTCCTCGCCGCAGCGGCGGCGGAAGGCTACCAGATCACGCTGGCCTATGGCGGTGGCGATGCCCAGAACATCGGAATCGGTGATGCCGACCACCCCAGCCTGACCAACGCCGGGGCCTATGCCGCCCTTGAGGCCAATTTCTCGGATGTCGCGGGCGCCTGGAACAGCCTGATGGACTGGATGGATGGCCATCCCGCCACCGCCGCCGCCGTCTATGGCTGGGATTTGATGAACGAGGCCGCAGGTTATCGTCACACGGTCAAGGCCAATGGGTCCGACGCCAACTATTCCGCAGCCGATTTCGTCGGCCTTTATGCCGAACATAGCGCCGAACTGGCCCAACTGATCAACGCAAGGGCCGAGGGCAAAATCCTGGTCGGCGGCTGGGGCTACAATGGCGATTTCCAGACGCTGGCGACCACGCAAGTGGGGGGCGTCTCGGCGCTGGACTATCTGCGCGCCGCCGTGGGGG
>JAYTCN010000100.1:0-4930 GCA_043736475.1 Paracoccaceae bacterium | reverse complement strand
CGCAAATCGCGCTGACCTGACGCCGGACATCGATATTGTCGTAGCCTTGACCGGTTCTCCGCCGCGAAATGCCGGCGCAGCGGCGGGCGATGCGGCATTTGTTGCGTCGATCTTGGCCCGGGCCGGATCAGCCCCGGATGACGGCTTCAATCTGTTGGGCCTGTTCGGCGGTCGAACCGATTTTCTGGACGCACGGGCCGAGTTGGCACGGTTGCGCGCGCTCGGCGTTCGCACCCCGGCCGCCCCTCCGGCCAATTGAAGTGTTTGCGATGGCAGAATCGGCGGTGACGCGCTAATTCTGGGCTCATGAACGCAGCTTACCCCAAGATGCAGCTTGAGCGTCGCAAGATTCGGCAGCTGGATGAGGCGTCCGCCAACCGGATTGCGGCGGGTGAGGTGGTCGAGCGGCCGGCCTCGGCAGTGAAAGAGCTGATCGAGAATGCGCTGGATGCCGGAGCTTCTCGCGTAGAAATTTGCTTCGCTCATGGTGGCAAGTCGCTGATCCGCGTTGTTGATAACGGCCACGGCATTCCGGGGGACGAACTGGCGCTGGCGTTGACCCGCCACGCGACGTCCAAGATCGATGGCACCGATCTGGTCAATATCGTTTCGTTTGGGTTTCGGGGCGAAGCGTTGCCGTCGCTTGGCGCTGTAGGCCGGTTGTCGGTAACCTCGCGGGCTGTCGGTGAAGATGAAGCCAGTTTCATTTCGGTTGCAGGTGGAAAGATTGAGCCACCTAAACCAGCAGCTTTGGCCGAAGGCACGCGGGTCGAACTGCGCGACTTGTTTCACGCAACGCCAGCGCGGCTAAAGTTTCTTCGTACCGACAAGGTTGAAGCGCAAGCGATTGGCGATGTCGTGCGTCGACTTGCCCTGGCGGCACCGGCGGTTTCATTTCGATTGACGGACGAAAGTGATGGATCGTTGCGCGAGTTGTTTCGCGCGGATCGGGAGACCGGCGACTGGTTTGACGCGCTGACCGGGCGCATCGGGCGGGTCGTGGGGCCGGATTTTACCGACAATTCGCTTCTTGTTGACGTGACGCGCGACGGGATGCGGGTGGCCGGGCTCGTCGGTTTGCCAACATATTCGAGAGGTGCAGCCGTAGCGCAGTATTTGTTCGTAAACGGCCGGCCAGTGCGGGACAAATTGCTGACAGGCGCACTTAGGGCCGCGTATTTTGACCTTCTGAGCCGTGACCGGCATCCGGTGGCAGTGCTGTTTATTGACTGCAAGCCGGAAGATGTAGACGTTAACGTGCATCCCGCAAAAGCTGAAGTCAGGTTCCGTGACCCGGCAACGGTGCGCGGAATGGTTGTTTCAGCCCTCAGGCATGTGCTTGCCGAAGCTGGGCATCGCGGATCGACGACCATGGCTGGAGCAACATTGCAGGCATTCCAGCCTGGATCTGGTCGGCGTTATCAAATGGATCGTCTTTCTGCGGCCACCGTGGCTGCCTCTTATCGGTTCGAGGAACCGGAACGGGTATTCGGGGAACTATTGGTATCTTCGGCCCGGATAGAAGCTGTGTCGGACGAAGGCCTGGCGCGGCCACTTGGCGCCGCACGAGCTCAAATCCACCAGAACTACATCATCGCCCAGACAGCCGATGGCGTGGTCATTGTGGATCAGCATGCTGCACACGAGCGTCTGGTCTATGAGCGTCTGAAAAAGCAGCGCGCTGAGAACAGCGTCGCTTCGCAGGTACTTTTGATCCCTGCGGTAATTGATTTGTCAGAGGCAGACAGGTCGCGCGTGCTTGACGCTTCGGGGATGCTGGCGAGTTTGGGGCTGGTCGTCGAGGGATTTGGCGGCCGGGCGGTCGTGGTCAGGGAAGTACCGTCACTGCTTGGAAACGTCGACGCGAACCTGATGTTGCGCGACATTGCCGATGAGTTGGAATCGACGGGCACGACCGAGGCTTTCGAAGCGCGAATTGACGCAGTTCTGAGCCGGATGGCGTGTCACGGTTCGGTTCGCTCTGGCCGACGTTTGAATGGAGCCGAAATGGACGCGCTGCTGCGCGCGATGGAGTCGACGCCTTTTTCCGGGCAATGCAACCACGGACGCCCTACATTTGTCGAACTCAAACTGACCGACATCGAGCGGCTTTTCGGGCGCACATGATCCGGTTCGGAGCCACAACAATCGACTTTTCAGACCCGCTTGTCGGCGCTGCCGCAGTTGGCGCTGCCCTGCTTGCCTGTTTATTTCTTTTGGTCGCCTTGGCATTGCGGGCGGCAAACCGTTCGGCGCGGGCGACCGGACCGCTTGCGCAGCAAATTGGCTTTCTGGATGACACGGTACGCGGCCTGTCGGACGGCCAGCATCAATTGGCGGGTGGCTTAAAGACCGTTTCGGATACCCAGATCACCACTCAGTCCCGCCTGATGCATGTTTTGGAGGCTCGGTTGGCCGAGGTGCAAAAAAACATGGCTGAACATTTGCACGGGTCTGCGACCAAGACGGCGCAATCACTTGGTGAATTACAGCAACGGTTGGCAACTATCGACAAGGCGCAGACAAATATCGAAAAACTGTCGGGTGACGTTTTGTCATTACAGGACATTCTTTCGAACAAACAAACGCGCGGGGCCTTCGGCGAGATTCAACTCAATGACATTGTCGTCAAGGCCCTGCCCCCCGACGCATATGCGTTTCAGGCCACGCTCAGCAACGGCAAGCGGGCCGATTGTCTGATCCATTTGCCCAATCCTCCCGGGCCGATCGTGATCGATTCCAAGTTTCCATTGGAGGCGTACGAGAAGTTAAGGTTGGCAGGCGGGGGGGCGGCGCTGCAGATCGCCACCAGAGAGTTGCGCGGGGCGGTACGCGGGCACATTCGGGCAATTGCCGACAAATACATCATCGAAGGCGAAACTGCCGGTGGGGCGCTGATGTTTCTGCCGTCCGAAGCGGTCTATGCCGAATTGCATGCCAATTTCTCGGACGTGGTTCGAGAGGGATTTGACGCAAAGGTTTGGATCGTGTCGCCCACCACATGCATGGCAACCCTGAATACGATGCGTGCCGTGCTGAAAGACGCACGCATGCGGGAACAGGCGGGTGCAATCCGCAAGGAACTGGGCTGGCTGCACAAAGACCTGGAGCGGCTGGGCGAAAGAGTTGGGTCGCTGGACCGGCACTTTCAGTTGGCGGCCAAGGATATCGAAGATATCAAGATCTCCGGCACCAAGGCTGGAACGCGGGCACATCGGTTGCAATCGTTCGAGTTTGACGCCCCCGAAGTTGATACCAGCGGTGACGTTGTGCAATTGCCAAGGGACCGGCACTAGACGGAACGGCAATAGGTGATGCAACCGCTTGCCACCGGCGCACTGCCGGGACGGTTTGTCGCCGAGAGTCTGGCGCTGGCAATGGACGGCGACGCAGTGATCGGCGGCGACTTCGGCATCGATACCCCAGGTCGCATTCGATTTGCCGTTTTGGCCCGCAAGGGCATCGGCGGCCGAAAGCTTGGCAGAAATGTCCAGCGTCTGCCCGAGATCGAGACCGGCAAATCGAATCGAAGTTCTGCGCGAAGAGCGAATCGACGGCAGGCCACTGTTCGCCGGGTTCTTGACGCGCAGTTGCGTTTGCAGGAAACGGTCGAGGGTTTGTCTGTAGTGGCAATCACTTATTATGCGGTTGCACCGGCCGGAATCCCGCTTGCGCCCGTTGGCCTTCGTATTGGCGTGACCCGGGAAGTGGTCGAAGCGATGCCGGCACGACCGATTTTGCTTCTGGTTTGGCTGACAGTCCGTCGCATCAGATCGCCGATCTGCGAGGCCACTTCGGTTAACGACTTGCAGACCTGTTTTCCAATAACGTATTTTGCAAGAGCACGGGGACTCACAAGCGCCGGGGTGCGGAATACGGCGTAAATGTGGCAAGTTATTGATATTAAGTAAATTAATTAGGAATATTTCCTTTCAATTTCGCTGTTCGTTCATCTTGGTGAAAGGTTGGAAGCCTATCTTTGGTTGCAAGTTGACCCTAGGGCTTTGGAAATTCGTAGCTCATTGACGAACAGGGCATTCGAAGAGCAAAATGCTGGCATCAATTTGATGCCTGAGCGCAAAGAGGATGAAGTGACCGTAATTGGTTCCGATAAAGGTATTGGCGGCACGTCGCCAACGGCTCGGCGGTTTCGTCGATTCGTGCGCGATGACAAGGCTGCAGTTACCGTAGAATTTGTTCTGTGGCTGCCGCTTTTCATCATCATCCTGTTCTTGATTGTCGAAGTCAGCTTGCTGTTCCTGACCCAGTCGAGCATGTGGAATGTCGCACGCGATACCGCGCGGCGCATCTCAACCCACGAGTTTGGCCAGGCCGCTGCAGAAACGTATGCCACTGGTGCCATGACATTTGGTGGCCACCCTTACACCATTGTTGCTGATGCGGCCGGTCCGGAAGTATCCGTCACGATAACCACGTCCGTCGGTGACGTGCTTTTATTTTCGTATAGCCCGATGGCGGCTTTCGCCGGGTCGCAGCTGGTTGCCCGAGTGATTCTGCGGGAAGAGCCTGAATAACCAAGCTGTTTTGTGTGTGTAACGAGTGAGGTGCGTAAAGTGACGATTTTTAAAGCTCTCCGGGCGTTTGTCCGCGAGCAAAGCGGTGTTGTTACAATCTGGTCTTTGGGTTGGGCGACAGTATTTCTTATCATCGGTGGCCTTTCGATTGACGCAGGGAACGCTTGGCGCACACGAGAAATGCTTCAGGCAACGGCAGATGCGGCAGCCTTGGCCGGTGCAATCGAGCTCGATGCCACCAGCGACGAAGACGCCCGCGTCGAGGCAATCCGGGTAGCGGATTTGAATCTTGGCCATAACGTGCTTATCGATTCAGACATCATCTCTGGTTCGTGGAGTTTTGATACCCGGCTGGTTGATGAGAGTGCCGCGCTGAAGGACGCAGTCCAGGTCAC
>JAYTCN010000099.1:0-4943 GCA_043736475.1 Paracoccaceae bacterium | reverse complement strand
CGCATGGCACTCCAGCTGCTCCCGCCAAAAAACGGGAGTGTTGCACGACTGAGGTGGTGAGTTTTGGACGCTGTTCCACCCCGTCAGCTGGTCACTTTTGCACGCTGTTTTACAACCAGTTTGCCCGGTGCCTTGGTGCGTGTCTTTCGTCAGCGCTCGGTTTCCGTGTTCCATCCGTTTCTAGAACCGCTTGACAAATTGTCGCATCGGAATGTTGATTGAAAACCATCAGCCCGTGATCTGCGTGCCAATTCACCACTCGCTAACTCTCTGGAACCATGACAAAAAATGTCCGAAGTCCACGCATAACTTTACACGATGTTGCCCGGCTGGCCGGGGTCGGCAGCGCCACCGTCGACGTGTGATCAACGAAAGGGGCAATGTTTCGGACGATGTGCGCCAACAGGTTCTGCACGCCGCCCGCGCGTTGGGGCTGAAACGCCTGGTGCCGGTCAGCCATCACCGGATGGTGAGAATAAATGTAATTCTGGCCCGCCCCGAACTGCCTTTGATCCGGCGCATGGGCATCGAGTTTCGCCGCCTGTCCGACCGCATGGATCACTCTGTTTCGATCCCCCGCACCACGCTCGAAGATGAAAAACCGACCTCAATTGTCGATGCGTTGCTGCGCAGCCCCTGCGATGCGGCGGTGGTGTATGCGCAGGATCATCCGCTGATCCGCGACGCCATCGCCGAACTGGCCACGCGCAGCAAGCCGGTGGTCACGATGATTTCGGATCTTCCCGGCTCGGTGCGGCTCGCCTATGCGGGGACGGATCACAGCAAGGCTGGCCGCTCGGCTGGGTATTTCCTGTCGCGGATGGCGCGGCCCGGCCCAGCCCGGTGATCGTGCTGTGCAATCATCTGGGGTTTCAATCGCATGCCGACCGGGTGCGCGGGCTGACCGACAATCTGGCGAGTTTTGCGCAAGGCTTTCCGGTGGTGCAGATTTTCGAGGGCGGCGATGATCCGGTAAGGTCCGAGGCCCGACTGAAAGACGCGTTCCGCGCGCATCCCGATGCCGTGGCGATCTACAACGTGGGTGCTGCCAATCGCGGTGTGGTGGGGGCGATCCGAGCGGGACTGTTGCAGCAGGCGCCAGTCTTCATCGGGCACGAGTTGACGGCGTTTACCTGGGAATCGCTGCGCAAAAGCATCATGACCTTGACCATCGACCAAAGCCCGGAATTGCAGGCACAATTCGCCATTGACGTGCTGTTGAACCACTGCAACTTCGCAGGGGCGATGCATGTCACACCGCCCTATGCCGCGACCGTGCCCATCGTGCTTTACGGCCCGGAAAACCTGCCCGACAAAGCGCCGGATCAGGGTTCGGAAGATGGAAACGGCCCTGCCTGTTCGGCAAGCCAAACGGCCATGGATCGGCGCAAGGCAGGCGCCTCTTCTGATCTGAACTCGCGCGGATCAGCACCGGAAATACCATGCAGGCTGTGGCTGGGCGCGTGACGCTGCGGGCCAAAGGGGTCTTCGTTGGCCTCGCCCGGATTTGCAGGGGGCAACAGCACCATATTCACAGTTTGCGGCTGATACGCCGCCAGAAGCGTGGTTTCAAACCGCCCGGCGTGATCGGGCGGCAAACGTGCAGCGGCGTTGCCATTGACGCCCAAGACCAACACCAAAAGCGTCCCGCTCTGCGCATTCCAATGGCTGGCCAGCCCGGTGATCATCTCTAGTTGTTCATCGGCGAAATGACCGGTGAACAGCACGGCTTGCCGTACACCAAAGGCCTGCAACCGCGTCAGAGTCTGGCGCAGCAGCGCAAACAATTCGGCCTCGCCCGGCATCATCACCGTCCACGGATAGGCCCCATGCCCGCCGCCCGTGCCCCACCACAGCGGCGGATAAACCAGCCCGCCGACAAGGTCTGCGGCATCCAAGCAAAACCCATGCGCCTGCAATCCGTCCAACCCAACCGGCAGATGATGGCTGTGGTATTCAATCGTGCCCAAGGGCAGCCAAACCCTTGGGCAGCGCGCCATTTCGGCGGCAATCTGGCCGGGGCGCAGCAGTTCCAGTTGCTTTGTCATGGGTATCCTAATGATAGAAATTGCGCGGCCAGACAGGCGCCGCCAGCGCCGCCTTCAACTCTGCCGGAAACGCCGCGCCATCGCTGTAGACCACATTCATCTCGACCGGATCAGGGTTGAGCATGCCCGGAACAACGCAGGACAGTTCCGGGCAAAACAGCACATAGCGCATCGCCGCCTCGGCCAGCGTCGGGCAATAGGGCGCGCACAGGGCCTTCAGCGCCCGCACCCGCGCCAAGGTTTCGGCAAACCGGTCGCCTCGGCAAAGCTGCGCCGGAACAGAGCCTTGCGCGAAACTGGCATAGGTGTTCTCATCCCAATGCCCGACCAGTGACCCCGAATCCAGCGGCACCCGCGCGATGAACCCTTGCGTGCCCGCGCCCGCCTTGAACAAGTCCCCCGCCGGGGGCTGTTCAGACAGGTTCAGCACCACCTGCTGACTGGCAACCAGCCCCAGCCGCGCCAGATCAACACCATCTTGTGGCCGGTAGTCACGAATCGAAACCCCGATCTGGTCTATCTTGCCTGTCACCCGCAGGGCGTTCAGCGTTTCCAGCCAGTCCAACTCGTACAGCCCCCAAGCCATCCACGAATGCAGCTGGAACAGATCAATCCTATCCACCTGCAACCGCCGCAGTGCGTTATCGACCATATTGCGCAAATACCACGCCGGATAGCGCCCGCGCATCTGCGGCGTCTCGTCGTCAGGGCCGGGCCATTCCACCGGCTGCGCCTTGGTGGCCACATAAATCTTGCGCCCCGACTAGCGCCGAAGCGCCTGCCCGATCACCTCTGCGGAATGACCGTTGCCATAGATATAGGCCGTGTCCACCAGATTGACGCCGCAATCAAAGGCGTGATGCAGCGTGCGGATCGAGGCGTCGTCATCCACCGCCCCCCAATCGCCGCCCAACTGCCACGCGCCAAAGGCGATTTCGCTGACCTGCCAGCCGGTCCGGCCAAACTGTCGGTAATGCATCAAACCCTCCTGTTCGCTGAGCAAAGTAAAGCCCCAGATCAAGGGTGAAAGCACGAAGGTGATGGTTTTCCATCCTGTTGGGCGCTCGAGGACATTACATTCCCGTCTTGCCCCGACTTTGACGGCACCGCCATGGGCATGCATTTATTGAGGAGGCTTCAACGAACGACTGTATTGCCAACTTTTGGCGGCGTGAAATTTTAGGGCCAATGGCCGCATTTCGCCCGGTGCCCCAAAGTGCCTCTACTCGTAGGACATACTATTCTGTTCAGGTCAGAGTGGCCGAAGACTGGGCAAGACAGGTCGACAACGGGATAAACCCATGTCCACGGACCATCTCCCAATCGTCAGCCCGCGGCGTCCCGGACCAAAGTCGCGCAGATTTACAAGAAGACCGGAAATCCTCGTGCCGTGCAACTTCTCCTTGGTCACACCAGGATGGACAGCACGGTCCGATACCATGGCTTAGATCTGGATGATGCGCTGACCGTGTCGAAGGACATTGATCTTTAGGCATCAACCGCTTAGCACGGCTTGTACCGGGCGGTCGTAGGCGGGAATTCGCTTTTGACCTTCACTTCCCTAAAGCGGCCATCCATTCCTTTCGCGATGCTACACCAATATAAAAGGCAGCCATCGATGGCTGTTCGCATGTGCCCAGATTTACCAATGAAATTAGCGTAAAAGAATAGTGTCAGGCGCAGTTCAAATATTCTCGGGTGTGTAGATTTCGAACCCGATCATGCGCTTCGAAAGACCTGCACCAGACACGAGGTCGCGCCGCATCTGGGTAATTGCCTCACTAGCAAGTCGCGAGATCGGGTGAGCCATGACGAGTGCGAGGTGTTCGTCCATCAGGCCGTTTCTGGTGTGATCGGTAATTTCGTGGCCGACGGTAACGACAGACCGGCCTCGCCCGGCGGTCTTGAGGGCGTCAAGCACGCCGACCATGCCGCCCCCTGATACATAAAGCCCGACCAGATCCGGTTCGCGGGCAAGCAACTGTTCGGTGACGTCGCGCGCGATGGATTTGTCTTCGAAGGTTTGCAGCGGCTCAAGCAAAGTGAACTCTGATCCATGCTCGCGGCAATAAGACCTGAAGCCCGACTCGTTCATCTCCTGGCATCGATACCGGTGGTTGCCGACCAGAATGCCCACTTTGCCCGGGCGTTTGCATAGCCCCGCAATCGCCCAGGCCGCTGTGCGTCCGACGCGCCAGTTGTCCAGCCCGATATATCCGGTGCCACAGCTGGAGGTCAGTTCCGAGATCAGCCCGTAGGTTGGCACGCCTTTGGCCGACAGGGTTTCAATGGCGTAGGAAATACGGGCGTGTTCGGCGGTGACCACGGCAAGGGCCTGAACCTTTTCCCCAAGTGCTAAAATCCGTGCCGAAACTGCCTCGGGGGACAGATCGTCGATATGCTCGATGATAATCTCAACCGGATCAGGGCTTTCATCCGCAGCGGTGCGCAGGGCAGCTGCGATCATCTGATAGAATGTGCGATGTGATTGCTGGAGCAAAAAGCCCAGCCTGATACGGGGGCGGTCGACGTTCAACCGCTCGCGCAGAACTGGCATGGCGTAGAACTGAAGCTCTTCCGCTGCGGCAAGAACCCGCGCCGCCGTGGTTGCGCGCACCTTTTCGCGGCCGTTCAGAATGCGGTCGATGGTCGAAACGCTGACGCCCGCCTTCTCGGCCAGATCGGAAATGGTTGCGCGGTGTGCCATGGCAGCTCCTGAGGGAATCCTTCATTTCTGAATGTCACAAATGAGGGAAAAGAAGGGAAACGCATCTGTTTCCATGAAATATCTATGCTGCATCATTTGTCAACGGTATGAAAATTCCATCAAGTGACTCGTTGGCATTTGTTTGCCAAATGCGCCAGACGGGGGGAAAGATGGACGATCTGCAATTT
>JAYTCN010000098.1:0-11741 GCA_043736475.1 Paracoccaceae bacterium | reverse complement strand
CAACCTTTGACGAATAGATTTTCGTCAGTCTGTCGGGCAGTTTTGCGATGGTTCGGCGGTCGGCGCTTTGACGTCACCGGTTTGGGCGCAACTTAAATTCGGAGAAATAGCGATGCGCGCATCACTTTTGACCAAAAACGCGATCCTGGTCGGCACCACGGTGCTTGCCTTCAGTACGATGGCTACAGCCAGTTTTGCCCAAGACGGCGGCGAAGCGGTTGTCGAACCAGACGTCGTTGTGGGCGACGGCTCTGCAGTGATCGACGACCCGGCCGGCTGGGTCGAGGGCGAAGTAGGCGTGACCGGGGAAGGACCCGAAATTCCCGCAGGTGACGGGCCGCCGCTCGGCGAGGAGCCGGTTTTGATTGACGAGCCGATCGAATGGATCGGCGAGGAGCCGGTTTTGATCGACGAGCCGATCGAATGGATCGACCAGCCGATCGAATGGATCGGCGAAGATGTTCCCGTCTACGAAGAATATCCGGTCATCGACGGCGAGATTATCCTGGTGCTTGAGCCAGACTTTACCGATCTTGATTGTGGTGGCTGCGAAGTTTCCGCCATGGGCGGCGGCGCGGGTGCGGTTGACCTAGGCTCCAGCGGCGGACATGATCGCATTTCCGTGGCGCCCCAAACGATTGACATGTGCCTGACGGAGGCTTGGAAAAACCTCTGGATCTGCCGAATTCAAGCTGTTGCTGCACAGCAGTAGAATTTAGGATAAACATCGGCACCGGATTTCGCTTCCGGTGTCGATTCCCGCGTTTTGGCGCGGTGCTTATTGCGATTGGACGAAACAATGCCACGCCTCGCCCTTGCTTTTTTTCTCGCCGTGCTGTGGGCAACGCCCGGTATGGCGGCTGACTTTACAAACCGGATCATCGCCAGTCTTGAGGGCCAGGGCTACACGATTGTCGAACGCGGCTTCACTTTTCTTGGCCGTTTGCGCGTGGTCGCAGAAAATGCGGATTACCACCGTGAATTGGTGTTCAACTCCGGCACGGGTGAAATCTTGCGCGATTATGCCATACCCATGGCGGTCTATTTGGCCAACCAGCAACGTGACAGTCGGGACAGTTCATCGAACAACGACCAGCCCGCCGTCGCGGTTACCGCAGTGTCGCCGCAAAGTACCGCTGAAACGGGAGGACAAGCGCCGCCAGATTGGGATATCATAATCCCCGAGCCGGTTTTGCCGTAGGTTTCTTCAGAAGTGGAGCGTTGTTTCAGTCGTCCTTTCCCGGTGAACCTTTGACCCGGACCCGCGCTTATCTTCTGTTGCTTTTCATTCAGGCGATCTGCGCCATGATCTTCATGGCCGACATTGTGCTGTCCGTGGTGGGAATCTACCCGGTCCCGTTGGCCTGGACCACGCGCGAGATCATGGAAGTCGGTGCCTTGGTCGGGCTTTTCCTTGGCATGGTTTTTGGCGGCATTTTGGTGTGGCGCTCGTTCCACGACCTTTGGCAGGCGCAGCTTTTACTTGGTCGGGCGCAGGGCGTGTTCATGGATGTGCTGAATGCACGGTTCGACGAATGGGGCCTGACGGCAGCCGAGCGCGATGTTGCCTTGTTTGCGATCAAGGGCATGTCGGTAATGGACATGGCGCGTTTGCGCGCCACGTCGGAAGGAACAATCAAATCGCAGACGGCGGCGATCTATCGCAAGGCCGGTGTTACCGGACGACCGATGCTTTTGTCGGTGTTCATCGAAGACATGATGGGCGGCGACCGTTCGGATTCGCATGACGCTATCCCGGTCCAGATGGTCGAGTGACGGGCCTTGTCAGGCGCCGTGTCCACGCAACGCCGCCCGCACCTCGCGCTCCAGCGCCTCGAGAAACCGCGATCTGTCGGCTTTCGAGAACGGCTTGCCAAAGCCTTGCCGAAACGGGTCCGCTGCCCGCAAATCGGCCATCAGGTCGCGCATGGCAAGGATGTTGCCGATGTTGGCCGGGCTGAACGCCTGGCCATCGTGCCGCAACGCCCGCGCCCCGTTGGCGATGCAGCGCGCCGCCAGCGGCACATCGCCGGTGACGCAGATGTCGCCGCGGCCAATCCGGTCGGCGATCCATTTGTCGGCCGCATCCGGGCCGTCGGGCACTGCGACGGTTTCGACCAAGGGGTGCGGATTCGGGCGGATGCCGCCATTCGAGACGACAAAGACTTTCACCCCGTACCGGTCGGCCACCCGCAAGGCCTCGTCTTTCACCGGGCAGGCGTCGGCGTCGATGTAGAGGGCGGTCATTCCTCGTCCACCGGGCCGCGCAGCGATTTCACGATGCCGCGCTGCACCTTGCCCTCCAGCCGCCGGGTCTTCGACCCCAATGTCGGTTTGGTCGCCACCCGCCGTTTCGGTCGTTCCAAAGACCTCAGCACCAGCGCCACCAGCTTGGCCTCGGCATCCGCGCGGTTCATCGGCTGGCTGCGGGTTTTTTCAGAGGTGATTACAATCGTTCCTTCCGTCGTCCAACGACGCCCGGCCAGTGTTTTAAGCCGAACCTTGGCGTCGGGCGGGATGTTGGGCGAACGTTGAGCCTCGAACCGCAGTTCAACGGCGGATGAAACCTTGTTCACATTTTGCCCGCCGGGGCCGGAGGAGCGCATGAAACTTTCGCTCAACTCCCAGTCTTGCAACGTGATTTCGTCGTTTACGCGGATCATTGGCATAACTGTTTTTGCTGGAGTATCGCTAAAAGCCAGAAGGGCCGCGCCTGAAACGCGACCCTTCCTGTTTTCATGAGCATGGAGGTCCGGCCGAGCAGGTTGCCCTTGGCCGGGGCTCGCGGCAAAAGGGGCTGCCCTCTAGACCGACGCCTCGCGCCTTGACTCGACCAACTGCTCCAGTATCTCAAAAGACAAAGGGCACCTCCTTTCTGTTGTTGCTGATAAAGCGAATCGTGCCATAGCTTGTGCAAAACTCAAAGTATTTTTTGCAGGGACTTTGCGGAAAGTTTTTGCACGATCAGCCGGAATGGCACCAAAACCACAATCGCCAAGGCGATTTTCACCGACCAATCGGCAACCGCAAGGCTGATCCACAACGGCAAAGTCGGTCCGCGGCCCAGCAACGGCACCAATTCATTGGCCCAAGTCACGTCATTGGCGGATTCGATAAACGTCAGGCTCGCGGCAAAAGCGATGCTGAAAAACAGCGCGGTGTCCAGCGTCGAGCCGACCAGCGACGACAGGAACGGGGCCTGCCACCAATCCTTTTTCCGCAGTCGGTCAAAAATGGACACGTCAATCAATTGGGCGACAAGATAGGCGGTGCCGGAACCAATCGCCACCCGCAGGGTCACCAGCGGGCCGAATTCACCGATGATCTGGGTGCCGATGAACGAGCAGCCGATGCCGACGACAAACCCGGCCAGCACCACCTTGCGGGCGGCGGCGAGGCCTTGGAACCGGTTGGTCAGGTCGGAAACGAGGAAGACGAAGGGGTAGGTGAACGCCCCCCAGGTCAGCCAGTCGCCATAGCGGAATTGCACCAGGATATTCGCGGCGACGACAATCGCCGCCATGGCAATAATGCCAGGCAGAAGCGGGTATTTCACGTTGATCTCCGTTTTGAAAAGGTGGCGGACACTTTCGCGCCTGCTGGCGGTGGCGGGGCTATAGCGCTTGCGAAAAAGCGTTGCAAGCGGTCAGGAGGGTGCCGCTGCGACGCCGGGCCGCGATTCCTGCGCCCGGGCGATCAGCCCGCCGAAGTCAAAGCCGCCGCTTTCGCGCGCGCCGGCCGCCAGTCAGGCGATCCGCAGCTTGCCGGAGCGGATCAGAAAGAAAGGCAGCAGGCCCAGCGGCGCGATCAGGCCAAGGGCAACGGGCAGGCCGAAGTTATGGCCGATAATGCCGATTACCGGCGGGCCGACGAGAAAAGCGGTGAAGGCGACGAAGGCGACCGAAGCGACGCTTTTCTCGGCCAGCTGGCCGGGGTTCTGGCCCGCCAGTGTCATGGCGACCGGATAGACATTGGCGATGCCGAAACCGACCAGCACCGCCGCCGGGATTGCCATGGCCAGAGTGCCGGAAGCGGCAAACGCCAGCAAGCCGATCGACGTCAGGAAGGACGAGGTGATCAGGGTTTTTTCATTGCCGAATGTGTGGGTCACCCAGTCGCCGGTCAGACGGCCAAAGGCCATCGCCATGGCAAAGGCGGCGAAAGTCACCGCGGTCAGCCAGGGGCTGGCCAGCAGCACTTCGCGCGCGAACAGCGCCGACCATTCCATCATCGCGCCTTCGCTGAGCATGCAGCCCAGCGGCATCACACAGAGCGCGACCAGGCCGGCCGAGGGCAGCGAGAAGGAAGGACCCGAGGTTTCCTGCTTGGCGGCATCCGGCTGCAGGTTCATTGCCGCCCAGATCGTGCCGGCCGCCAGCAGCGGTTCGACAATCACCTGCTGGGTGGCAAAGCCGAAACCGGCTTGGGCGAAGGCGCCGCCGAGCAAGGCGCCGCAGGTCGAGCCGATGCTCCAAAATCCGTGACAGCGCGACATGATGCGCAGCCCGCTTTCTTCCTGAATCTGGCTGGCCTTGGCGTTCATCGCGACTTCTATCGTGGCAACCGACAGCCCGGAAATGAACAGGGCGGCGGCAAGCGACCATGCGCTCCATGCCAATGATGGCAGGATAAACACGATCAAAAACCCCGAACCGGCATATTGGCAGGCCAGTTTCTGGCCCAGGCGGCGAATAATGCCTGGTGACAGCATGAACCCGAGCAACGTGCCGGCCGGCATGGCAAAGAAACAGAACGCCAGCGTCAGCAAACTGAGGTCCAGCGCCGTTTTCACATCGGGGATGCGCGGTATCCACAGGGCGATGCCGAATGAATTCAGCAAAAAGATCATCTGGATCGGGAACAGGGCCCGGCTGGTGACGGCGAAGAGTTTCATCGGGTTCAACTTATTTTCGGGCAGATGACACTGCCTCGTTTAGCAGCAGCAAAATCAAGCGCAAGCATCGCGCCCACAGGCGGGCCAATGTGTGACCAAAGCTGCCGCAATATTTCAAGATCGTGATTCCTGTCGCGGGGCAAAACACCGGCCCGGCGATCAGGTGCAGGACGTCGGATTGGATCGGTCTGGCCGGTTCGAAAGGGCGTTGCAGCGGGCCGATCGGCCCGGCTCAGCGCCGGTCGCTGCGGCCGTAATGCCGCTCCAGCCGGGCCTGCAAGGCCTCGAACACCATCGACATGATCCAGTAGATCAGCGCCGCAGAGATCAGCATTTCCATGTATTTGAATTCGGCCCTTCCGTGGGTCTGGGCCAAGTACATCAGGTCCCAGGCGCCAAGGATCGAGACCAGCGACGAATCCTTCAGCATGGCGATGAACTGGTTGCCGGTCGGCGGGATGATGATGCGGATCGCCTGTGGCAAGATCACCAGCCGCATGATCTGGCCCTCGTGCAGGCCGAGCGCCCGGGCGCCCTCGCTCTGGCCGCGGGTGATCGCCAGGATGCCGGCCCGGAATATTTCGGCCATATAGGCACCATAGCACAACGACAGGGCGATGATCGCCGAGGGTATCGGATCGAGCACAATGCCAAGCTGCGGCAGGCCGAGATAAATCAGCAGGATTTGCAGCAGCAGCGGCGTGCCGCGAAAGAACGAGACATAGAATGTCGCCACCCCGGCCGCGAGGCCGCTGTCCGACAGGCGCATGAGGGCGGCAATCAGCGCCAATAACGTCGAGGCGATGATGGCGACCGCAGAAACATACAATGTCAGCGCCGCGCCGATCAGAAAGCCGCGGTTCAGCTCCAGCCCGATCAGGAACGGCAACCGCGACCAGATGAATTGGTAGGACAGGTCGAACGACCAGAAAAACAGCAAAAACAGCGCAACCAGTTCGACCCAAGCAAGAATCAGCTGCGCCCGGAATGGCAAGTAGCCCGCCAGTGCGACATTCATTACAATCGTGGCGGCAATCAGCGCCCGCCATATCAACGGGTCAAGTGACAATGCCGCGATGGAAAGCGGGTAAAGTGCCAGAAAGACGACAACAAAACCCGCCGCCCAAGGTATCAGCGGCCGAATCGCAAAGTTGTTCACTTCGTCAGGTCAATTCCGTAAAACTGGGCGCTCAGCGCCGTCAATGTGCCGTCGTCGTGCATCGTCTGGACGATCTCGGTCAGTTTGGCGTTGAACTCCGCATCGCCCTTGTCCGTGGCAATCGCCAGCGGTTCCATGAACAGCGGTGCACCGATTATTTTGATCGGATAACCCGCCTTTATCGCCGCATCGACGGTCGGCAATGCCGTAATCGCACCGTCAAGCCGCGCACCGTCACCCAAGCGCAGGTCATCAAGTGCCAGCGAATCGGTATCGTAGGTGTGAATGTCGGCATCGGCAATGTCATAGGTGAAGGTCGGCACGCCAACCGCGTCGATCTCCAGCTTGCCTTGCAGGTAATATTCATAGGTCGTGGCCACACCGACGCCGATGGCCTTGCCGCTCAGGTCTGACACCTGAGTCGCTGTGCTGTCACTGTGCACAACCAGCGCGGCCGGGGTGAAATAATAGATCGCCGGAAAGTCGAGAATCTCGGCCCGCGCCTTGGTCGGCGTCATCGAGCCGACCGATACATCCCAGCGCGCCGCCCAGTTGCCAGCGGTGATCACATCCCAGCTCGGGGTGACAAATTCGATCTCGACGCCCAGCCGTTTGGCGATTTCGCGGCCAACTTCGATGTCAAAGCCGATGAAATCGTTGTTGGCATCCAGCGACGATTGCGGCGGATATTCCGGGTCGGTCGACATCACCAGCTTTCCGGCAGCCATGACCCGGTCCAAAGTCTCGCCCGCGAAACTTGCCGTCGTTGCCAGCGCCAATACGGCGGCCAAACCTAACGTGTATTTCATTGCAGCTCTCCCATGGTGTCGTTTTTTGATGCAGAACCGTTATGCTTTTGGCCCGCAAAGTAAAGCGCCGCAAAAGTCTCAGCGCCCGCCCTGCCGCTGCGTCAGTTGCCAGCCCACGTGCAAAAGCAGCGCCGCCACCACAATGCCGCCACCGATCAGGGTGCGCGGCGCGGGTATTTCGTTATGGATGAGCCAGACCCAGACCGGTGCCAGCACCGGCTCGGCGACACTGATCAGCGCGGCGATTGTTGCCGGTATCAACCGGACGCCCGAGACAAACAACGACAGGCCAAGGGCAAAGCTGAGGGCGCCAAAGACAAAAAGCACGCCGAGGTCGGTGGCGGAAACCGCAAAATGACCGGCCATCGTGGCGGCAAAGCACGATGAAACCAGCGTGCCCAGCCAGACCGCCGGGATCATCGACACCTGCGCGAACCGCCGGGTCAGCACGATAGCGACCGAAAACAACACCGCAATCAGCAGCGCCAGCGAATCGCCGACCGGTGAAATCTGGCCGCTTAGGGTGCCCGAGACCATGATCGCCACCCCGGCGATCACCGCCGTGATGGCCGCCCAGGTCGTCAGGCTGACCGCTTCGCCAAACAGCACCCCCCCGATCAGCGCCGCGATCAGGGGTGCACCGGCCTGCATCAGCAGGATGTTGGCAACGCTGGTATGAGCCAGCGCGATAACGAACGAGGTCGAGGCGGTGGCAAAACACAAAGCCACGGCAAAGGCCGGCAAACGCATGGCGAAGATCAAGCCGCGGGTGCCGCCCCAGCCCTCGCGCCAGAGCATGACCGCCAGCAGGAATGCCGAGGCGAAACCGGCGCGCCAGAACACGATGGTCCAGCTGTCGGTTACGGTCAGGAACCGCGCGATCGCGCCGCCAAAGCTCCAGGCCACGGCGGCGGCAAAGACCAGGGCGATGCCGTTGTTGAGCGTGGTCGCGCCGGGTTGGGTGGCTTTCGCGTCGGTCATGCCGACCTTCCTAACAGGTGCCCGCCGGGTCCGTCGAACCCTTGCGACCCAAGTTGTTTGCCCAGCGACATCGCCCCGCTCTCGACTCTCCCCTCATTTCCGCTAGAATGAGAACATAACCGGAACAAATCCATGCCCGAACGCCGCCTGCTGTCGCTGTGGTTTCCCCGCCTTGCCGCCGAGCGGGTGCTGCGCCTTGAACCGGCGCTGATGGCGCTGCCGTTTGCGATTGCCGAAACCGAGGGCAATGCGCAGAGCCTCGCCAGCCTGTCGCTCATGGCGGATCGGGCCGGGCTGCGGCGCGGCATGGCCTTGACCGATGCGCGGGCCTTGTGCCCGGACCTGCTGACCCGTCCGGCGGATGTGCTGCGCGAAGCCGCTTTCCTGACCAGCCTGCGCCGTTGGGCGGGGAAATTCAGCCCCTGGGTGACGCAGGAAGGGGCGGAATCGCTGATCCTTGATATATCGGGCTGTGCGCATTTGTTTGGTGGGGAACAGGGGTTGGCCGCGAGCATCACCGCTGATTGCGCCCGTCTGGGCCTGACCCAGCGGATGGGGATCGCCGATACCGCCGGGGCAGCCTGGGCGATGGCGCGGTTTGCCGGCAGTCCGGCGGAAGCGGCGCGATCGGGCGATGCGATTGACCAAGAGGCGCGGGCAACCCGGTCGCGGGCGGTGAAACGGCGGAACTGGGAACGCGGCGGGCCGGCCCCCGCGCTGCTCCCGCGCGACGCGACCCTGCCGCGCATCGTGCCGCCGGGGCAGACCCGCGCGGCGCTGTCGGGGTTGCCGGTGGCAGCCTTGCGGATTGATCCCGCCACCGTCGCCGGGCTGGTGCGGCTGGGTTTGCGCTCCATCGGCGATATCGCCGGCACCCCGCGCGGGGCCTTGGCGCGGCGGTTCGGGATCGAGCTGGTGCGGCGGCTGGATCAGGCGCATGGCTCGGAACCCGAGCCAATTTCGCCCGCCCGGCCCGAAACCGCCTTCGCCGTCCGCCTGACCCTGCCCGAGCCGGTGGGGCAGGAAAGCGATTATCTCGCCGGACTGGACCGGCTGTTGCAACCGCTTTGCGACCGGCTGAAAGCCAAGGGCCAAGGCGCTAGGCGGGTGCGGTTCTGCCTCTATCGCGTCGATCATTCGGTCGCGGTGATCGAGGTGGGGCTGGCCCGGCCAACCGACGATCCGGTCCGCATCCGGCCCTTGCTGGCGCTGAAGACCGGCGCGGTCGAGGCCGGGTTTGGCATCGACATCCTGCGGCTGGAAGCGTCAGTGACCGAGCCGCTCTCCGCCAGCCAGCACAAGGGCCATCTCGATGCGACCGAGGCTGCGCGGGCCCGGCATCTGCCCGGTGGCGGGGCCGGGATCGAGGCGCTGCTGAACCGCATCGGCACCCGGGTGGGGATGGAGGCGATCACCAGGCTGGCCCCGGCCGACAGTCATATCCCCGAGAAATCGGCGCAGGTTCTGGCCGCCGCCTGGTCAACTGCCGTGCCCGACTGGCCGACGCCGTTACGCCCGCGCCCGCTGACCCTGACCGGGCCAGAACTGCTGACCCCGCTGGACGAGGCGCGCCCGCCGCAAGCTTTCCGCTGGCGCAGGCGCGAATTCACCCGCGCCCATGCCAGCGGCCCGGAACGGATCGCCCCGGAATGGTGGCTTGACGACCCCGCCTGGCGCTCCGGCCCGCGCGATTACTGGCGGATCGAGACAAGCGACGGCACAAGGCTGTGGATTTTCGAGGCTTTGGGCGGCGATGTTTCCGGCGGCTGGTTCGTGCACGGGGATTTTGGCTAGGCCCGTTGCCAAATAGGCACATCCGTAAAATTCTAAACATACGAATTGTAGTGATTAATTGCACGGCGGACACAATTGCTCAACCATTAAGGTGCAAATGTGTCGAAGGACGCCATGCTGTTGCCCGATTGGCAAGCGACATTGGTGCTAGGGAGAAAGTCATAAACATCCGGCAAGGACCGGAATCCAGCGCGGGTTGCCCCGCCAAACCCGACCCGGCAGCTCCGCGCAAACGTGCAGGAGTTGAAGAATGCTCAAACGTACCCTCGCCGCCGCCCTCGCCTTCGGGTCGGTCGCCACATCCGCCAATGCCCAGTCCATGTGCGCCACCCGCGACACCATGGTTGGCCAGCTCAGCGGCAAATACGGCGAAACCCCGCAAGGCTCGGGCCTGAACAGCACAACCAAGATGCTCGAAATCTGGGCCTCCGAGGCGACGGGCACCTGGACCATCCTTGTCACCGACCCGAACGGCACCAGCTGCATCATGGCTGCGGGGAAAGATTGGTACAACTTTCCGGCGGAACTGAGCAAGGTTGGCGCTCCGGCGTGATGCGCAAGCCAGGATCGTCCGGTTGGCTGCTGCAGACCGATGGTGCAGGCCGGAGAAAGTCGCTTCTCCATTGCCAGGCCCAATGGCCCGGACCGTTCGGGTGCTACCATAATCGCCCGAACTACTCGGCTATCAAGTGGCTCCGGCGCCAGCTCGGTTTCCGGCCCCGGAGCAAAGCGTCAGACGCCTGAAGCCGGAATGACCGGCTATTTGCGGTCAGAGTTCCTTGCGCAGAAAGTATCGGTCGATCGACCACATGCCACCGCCAAATGCCGCGTAGAAGGCCGCGGTACCGGTCCACAGGAATGACAGCCAATCGGCCTTCTCCTGCACGCGGGTCAGGAAACTCGCGCCGCCATCCGCCAACCGCTGGAGCCCTTGCGGCGTAAAATATTCCGCGCCGCCGGTTTTCATGAACTCGACGCCGGCCTCGGTCAGGAATCGGTCGCCATAGGGGTTTGCCACGTGGAAATACAGGGTGATCGCCAGCATGACGGCGTTGGCCAGAGCGATCGGCCGGGTGAACAAACCAGCCGCGATGGCGATGCCGCCGAAGAACTGCATGGCCGCCAGCACCGGCGACCAGAACCAGCCGGGGTAAAAACCCATTCCTTCGACAAACCCGTTCATCGCCATCGGATCCAGGATCTTCGGCCAGCCAGCCACCGCCAGCATGCCGCCGGTGGCCACCCGCAGACCGACCCATGCCAAGGGTTGGGCAACGCTGTCGTAAAAGCCGCCAAGGAATGGCAGGTACAGGCGTTGCCTGCTGTTTCCGTATTCGAGCGTTTCTGACACGATCAATCTCCTTCTTCAGATCAAAACTGCAAGGACAATTATCAAATTGAAATTGCCGCGCATTGATTGGGATCAAGCGAGGCCGCCGCACCGGGGTTTCCGCGACCGCCCAGGGCAAGCCTGAATCAGCGGATCAAACCGGATTTTTGCTCGCGCAGAAAATATTCTTGCCCGGCACCAGTTCCGGCTTTCCCTTTGCGGAAATGTTTGCTACCTTCGCCGGAGTAAGTTTGCTTTTCGGTGGGGGAATCAGTGCGTATACACCTTTTAGCCGCCGTTGCGGCGGTTGCGGCGCTCGCAGGCAGCGCGGCTCAGGCGATCACATATAACTTCGAATCGATCCCGCGCGGCACCGCTGCAGTCGCCAATTATGCGATGACGGTCGATGGTCTGACGCTGAATGTTCGCGCAGGCACGTTCGCTTCGGGCGGAAATGCCACAACCGGCAATGGCGAACTGATCGAATTCAGCGGCAGGAATTACGGGATCGGTGAACGAGGCCTTGGGCTTGACCGGCGGGGCATTGACGGTCGCGGCACGCAGAAAGACGTCATGGTGTTCGATTTCGGCGCCCGCATTCTGCTCGAATCAATCACGTTCGGATATTACGACCACAATGGGGTGATTTCGAACTTCCTGTTGTTTGGCCTCAACGGGTCCAACCTGGTTGGCCAGGGCGGCGCAACGGCTATTCCTGGCGGCGGCGTGTTCGCCTTCCTGCCTGCGCTGTTTGGCCATTCGTTCGGAATTGGC
>JAYTCN010000097.1:0-2090 GCA_043736475.1 Paracoccaceae bacterium | reverse complement strand
CATACCTTATCCGCACCAACCGCAAGACCACGCTGTCGCTGGTCGGCCTCGATGCCCACGGCAGCCCGGCCTATGCGTTTTACAGCACGAATTCGGCGGACACCGGCGTGACCATCGCCGATCTGCCAAAACTGGGGGCCGATATTGTCGGCCTGCATTTCGGCTCGTATTCCATCGCCGTCGCCCCGGTTGCCGACGCGCTGGCGCATCTGGCAGCAAATTCCGCCGGACGGTTCATTTCGCTCGACCCGAACGTGCGGCCCACGGTCGAGCCCGATATGGCGATCTGGCGCCAACGCACCGCCGTTCTGGCCAGCCATGCCGATCTGATCAAGATCAGCGCCGAAGACATCGAGATTTTGTTTCCCGGTAAAAGCCATGGCGAACTGGCGCAAGAATGGATCGACGGCGGTGCCGGGCTGGTCGTGGTCACCGATGCCGGCAACCCGGCGCATGCCTGGACCTCGACCGGTCTGCGCGCCACGGCCACGCCGCCGAAAACCAAAGTCGTCGACGCCGTCGGCGCCGGCGACACTTTTCAGGCCTCGCTCTTGTCCGAACTCGCCCGCATGGGCAATCCGCGCGAAATCGTGCATAATCTGACGCAAAAGCAGCTTGATTCCATGCTGACATTCGCCGCCACCGCTGCGGCCATCACCTGCTCGCGTCGCGGGGCCGACCTGCCGACCCGCGCCGAAGTCGAAGCCAGACTGAAAGCCTGATCCATGGTATCGCGCGTCATCCCCGTTGCCCCGTTCGACCTCGTCATCTTCGGGGCAACGGGTGACCTGTCGAAGCGGAAAATCCTGCCAAGCCTGTACAAGCGCTTGGTTGCGGGCCAGATGCCGCCGGAGGCGAGGATTTTCGGCTGCGCCCGGTCAAAACTCAGCCAAACCGCTTTCCGCGACCTTGTGGCCAAGGCGCTGGAAGAATTCCTGCCGCCCGAAGCCAAGGACAAGGCGCAGATCAAGACGTTTCTCGCCTGCTGCGACTACGTGTCGATTGACGGCACCGCCGCGTCAGGCTGGGGCGATCTCAAGCGCAAGCTGAACCAGAAACCGGAACATATCCGCGCCTTCTACCTGTCGGTTGCGCCCGTGCTGTTCGGTGAAATCTCCGAGCATCTGGTCGCGACCGCAATTGCCACCAAAACCAGCCGGATCGTGGTGGAAAAGCCGTTCGGCCACGATCTTGCCTCGGCCGAGGAGCTGAACCGGCAGTTGCGCAAATGTTTCAGCGAAAGCCAGATTTACCGGATCGACCATTATCTGGGCAAGGAAACGGTCCAGAACCTCATGGCTCTTCGTTTTGCCAATGCCCTGTTCGAGCCGGTCTGGAACGCCCAGCATGTCGATCATGTCCAGATCACCGTGGCCGAGAATATCGGTGTCGCCGGTCGCGGCGGCTATTACGACCAGTCCGGCGCCATGCGCGACATGGTGCAAAACCACATCATGCAGCTTTTGTGCCTGATCGCCATGGAACCGCCGCCGCATTTCGAGCCAAACATGGTCCGTGACGAGAAACTGAAGGTGATCCGCTCGCTCGATCCGGTCGACATCAAGGATATCGTGCGCGGCCAGTACCGCGCCGGCAACGGCGATGCCTCCTACAAGGAGCATGCCGGCAATTCCGAGACCAAGACCGAAAGTTTCGTCGCCCTGAAAGTGCATGTTTCCAATTGGCGCTGGGCCGGAACCCCGTTCTACATCCGCACCGGCAAGAAACTGCGCTCGCGGATGTCGGAGATTTCGATCACCTTCAAGGAACCGCCGCATTCGATTTTCCCGCAGGTGGAAAAGATCGGCTCGAACCAGCTGGTCATCCGCCTGCAGCCCGATGAAGGCATTTCGCTCCACATGACAATCAAGGAGCCGGGGCTTGGCGGCATGCGGCTGAAAACGGTGCAGCTTGACATGAGTTTCGCCTTGGCCCTGGGCAAGGAAATCGACATGGCCGACGCCTATGAGCGCCTGATCCTCGACGTCATTCGCGGCAACCAGACCCTGTTCATGCGCGGCGATGAAGTCGAGGCCGCCTGGGCCTGGACCGACCCGATCATCCAGGCCTGGGCGGATTCCTCCGACAAG
>JAYTCN010000096.1:0-5002 GCA_043736475.1 Paracoccaceae bacterium | reverse complement strand
GCTTGGCTTCCTCAAGCCGGTGGGCGTGGACATATTCCAGCGGGGTCATGCCGGTTGCCTTGTGGAAACGCCGCATGAAATTGCGGCCGCCAAGGCCGGTGTTGGCGATCATCGTGGCGACGGGCGACGGTGTCTTGTAGTGCAGCGCCACCCATTGCTGGCATTGGTTGATCACCGCGTCCTCGGTCTGGCGAAAATACATCAGTGACGCGAACGGCTGTTGGCCGAGGTCGTGCCATTGCAGCATGTGAACCCGTGCGACTTTGATCGCTTCTTCAATGCCGACAAACTTGGCAATCAGATACAATGCCAGGTCTTGCCAGCTGGTTCCGCCGCCCGCCGTTATGATGCGTTGCGCCTCACCGCTGAGCACCAGCGACTGATTCAGTCTCACTTTCACCGAAGGATAGTTGCGGCTGAGCATTGCGGCCCAGGCCCAGTGGGTTGCAGCATCGGAATTGGCAAGCAGACCGGCCTCACCCAACAGCACGGCACCCGAACAAGCGCTGGCAATCACCGCACCGGCGTCGCGCATTTCGCGCAGCCATTGTGTCTCGCGCTCGTATTGCCCGGCAACACTGCCGCGCGGATCAACATAGAAATCCGGCACGCAGACAATGTCGGGCATCGGGCAATCGGCAAAAGCAAAGTCCGGCGACAGACGGATACCATTCGCGGCGCTGATCCCTTCGGTGTCGTGCGCAACGATATAGGGCCGCATAAGCTGCTCGCCGACAATGCCCCGGGTGAGAAACGAAAAATCCCGGCCTGGTGAGGAAAACAGGTCAAACATGCCATGCAGCGCCGAGGCACTACCGTCGGGCACCGCAAGTATTGCCACATTCAAAGGCGAATTTGGCTTCAGCATGGCAGAAATGACCGTTTTCATTCGATTTCCACTTTAGCCTGAGTGAACGGTCCGTCCTAGGATTTTCGCGCAAGCGGGGGAATTGCCCCGCAGGCGACATGATCCGGCGCGCTGACGCCGATGCCGCCTGGACTTGTCAATACCAAGGAGGATTCCATGCGTTTGTCTCATATGTGCCTCGCGGCCGCGGGTCTGGCAATCGCCACCGGCCTGAGCGCCGTTCGCGCCTTTTCCGTCGATGCCGGGGTCGATGTTGCGCTGGTGATTGCAGGGGATGTGTCGGGCTCGATGGAGGCTGGCGAGCAGCGATTGCAGCGCGAAGGTTTCGCCGCTGCGTTCCGCCACCCCGATGTGCAAAGCGTGATCGAATCCGGGATGACGGGCCGCATCGCGGTTACCTACGTGGAATGGGCGGGGCCGGGCGAGCATTGGGTCATCGCGCCGTGGACGATCATCAGCAACGGAACCGAAGCCGCTGCTTTCGCGACGACCGTCGCCGCCGCTCCGCTTGTCAACGGTGGCAAGACCTCGCTTTCCGGCGGACTGGTCTTTGCCGCAGCGCAGTTCCGGACACTGGGCACCCCCGCCATGCGCATGACGATTGACATATCCGGTGACGGCTACAACTCCGCCGGCGCGCCGCTGGTGCCTGCCCGGGAATTCGTGCTGAATACGGGCATCACCATCAACGGCCTGACATTCCCGGCGGACACCGACCAATACCCGCCGAACTACAGCCAGTACATTAGCGTTGGTTCCGCATTCGATCTTGAAGGCTACTACCAAAATTGCGTCATCGGCGGTGCTGGCGGGTTCGCCATGCACGTCGAAAAACCAACGCAGTTCATTACGGCAATCCGCCGCAAGGTGGCGCTGGAAATCGCCGCCCTTCCCGCGCAGGTCGAATACGCCAATTATGCCGTTTCAACTGCTCCCAACCGCAACTGCGCCGGTTACGGTGCGTTGTAAGCATCTGCCGGCTGGGCAAGAAAATGGTGCAATGGGAGGGATTCGAACCCCCGGCCCCTTGATTCGTAGTCAAGTGCTCTATCCAGCTGAGCTACCACTGCAACGGGCGTTGAATTATAACTGGGTCCGCCTGTTTGCAAGGGGCATTTGGATGCGCTTCGAACCGGTCGGCCGCGGCAAAATTGCACCTGCCCCGGATTGCCCGGGACAGGTGGCTTTTGCCAAATTGTCAAAGCCCCAGCTGGCCGGCCATTGCGGCGGCGTCCATGACACCCCAATGCTCGGCGACGCGCCCGTCGCTCATCCGCACGATGTCGATCACTTCGATGGTGAAGGTCTTGCCGCTGGCCGGGGCACCCATGAATTCGCCCAGCTGGCTGCCGCTCATCGTCATGTGGGCGACGAGCAGGTCACCTTCGGCAACCGTGCGTTCGATATTCATCCGCAAGTCGGGAAAGCTGGTGCGCATCTCGGCCAAACCCGCCTTGAAGCCCGCGACATCCGCCGTGTGGCCCGGCCACCCCGCGTGCTCGATGAATGTCGGCGAAAAGTACTGGTCGGCTGCGGCAATGTCGCCACCATTGAATACGACACCGACCATTTCAGCAAGACGCTTCGCATTGTTCGATTGGGTCGCCAGCGCATCGCCCTGCGCGCTGACCGGTACAGGTGCAGCACCTGCCGCCATCGCACCAGTGACCAAAACTTGTTTGACAGCCATTTGCATTTCTCCTGTTTGCCAGTCCGATCAATCGGTTGGCAATTGTTTGTGGATCAGTTGCAGGGCCCTGTGCGGCGACAATGCCCGAATGCCGCCTTTCAGAAAAGCAGTGAGTTTGCAGTTTGACCGTGCAATAATGCAGCGATGATCTGGGATGATCTGCGTTATGTGCTCGCGGTAGGCCGCCAAAGAACCCTTGCGGCAGCGGGCCGGGAACTCGGCGTTGACCCGACGACCGTCGGGCGCCGGATCATCGCCATCGAAACCGAACTCGGTTCGCGCCTGTTCGACCGCACCAGCGACGGGTTTTTCGGCACCCACACCGGCGCAATCGCCATTGCCCATGCGGAAGCGATTGAGATCAAGACGCTGGCGCTGGCACAGAGCATCGAGGGCAGCGACATTCGGGTCGAAGGACCGGTTCGCATCACCACGCTCGATGGTCTGATCGACCGGTTCATCATTCCGCGTCTGCCGAGGTTGCTGGAACGCCACCCCGGGCTGGAACTGAGCTTCACCTCCGACATCCGGATTCTCGACCTGTCCCGGCGCGAGGCCGATATCGCCATCCGCCCTGCCAGGCCCAGCCATCCCGATGCCGTTGGCCGCCAGATCGGAATTTGGGCGACCGGCGTCTATGCAGCCAAAGCTTTCGTCTGTGCTGGCGAGCCGCCGGTCATCGGGCTTCCGCACGCTCTCGACGCAACCGCATTCGCGGTGCAATTCGCTGAACTCTTTCCCCATAACCGCATCATCGCCCGTGGCAATACCGAAGGCCACGTCCATTCGCTGGTCCGCGCTGGCTTGGGCATCGGGCTGGTCGATTGCTTCGCCGGCGATGCCGATCCGGCGCTCCGCCGCCATGCGCCCGAGCCGGTGATGGTTTCCGAGATGTGGGCCATCGCCCATGTCGAGATGTGGCATGCCCCGCGCGTGCGCGCCGTGGTGGATTTTCTCAGCGAGATTTGCGCTGCCGAGGCGGATTTGCTAGCCGGACGCCGCCCGCAATTGCCTCCGGGTTAACCGGGCAAGAATATCCGGAACACCGTACCTTTTTCCGAAGTTTCCGTCAGTTCCAATGTTCCGCCATGGCCGCGGACCAGATCGACGGCGATGGCGAGGCCGAGGCCGGTGCCGCCCTTGCGGGCGCCGCCCTCGAACGGTTTGAACAGGTTGGCGCGGGCGCGTTCGGAAAATCCGGGACCGGTGTCGCGGATCAGGATTTCGCAGCCGCCAGCGATGTCGGCGGCAGACACCCGGATTTCGCCATCCTTGCCGCTGCTCTCGATCGCCTGGCGGGCGTTGCGGATCAGGTTCATCAGGATGCGGAACATGTGGTCGGGGTCGGCATTGGCTTCGATGGCCGGGTCGATATCGGCGATCAGGTCCACTTTCTGGCCATTGCGCGAGAGATCGGCCTCGAAAACATCCGCCACCAGATCGGTAATGTTGACCTGGCACAGTTCCGGTTGCATCTCCTCGGCCTTGCCAAAGGCCAGGGTGTTTTCGCACAGGTTTATCGCCCGCGCGATTGACGAGATCAGCTTTGGCGCGATCCGCACCACCGTCGGGTCGTTGCTGCTCTCCATCCGGTCGGCCAAAAGCTGCGCCGTGGTCAGCATGTTGCGCAGATCGTGGCTGATCCGCGCCACCGCGCCACCCAGCGTCGCCAGCCGGTCCCTGTGCCGCAGCGCGGCCGACAGCTGGGTCTGCAAATCCTGCAGCGCGGTTTCGGCCCTGCGCAATTCGGTGATCCCGGCGGCGGGCAGGATGATCCGGCGCGGGTCGTCGGGGGCTTCGCGCCAGGCGATCATATTGGCAACCACCCGGCTGATCGGGCGGACGATGAACAGGCGCACCGACAGGAACAACAGGGTCGCGGTGATCGCCGAGATCAGGGCCGAAATCCAGAAAACATTAGCGCCATAGGCCAGCATGGCGGCGCGCAGCGGGCTTTCCTGCAGCGTCGCCTCGATGTCGGTGCCGGCGCCTTTCACCGGGGTGCCGATGATGCGGATGATGCGGTTGCCGCCGCTGAACATCACCTTCATGGCATCGCGGATTTGCTCCAGAAGGCCGCTGGAGCGCAGATCGAAACTCTCGGCGACATCGATCAGCATCGGTTTTGACAATACCAGCTCGCGCATGTCGTCACGCCGCAGCACGATGTTCAGAACCTCGGCATTATCCAGCAGTTCGTCGGCCAGCTCCGGCGAGACCAAGTCGTCGGGACTGGCCAGAAGCGACAGCGAGGCCAGCTGCGCCAGCTCCAGATGCTCCTGCAGATACATCACCCGGTAACGGGCCACCGAAGGCACGAAGATCAGCACCTCGGCCAGCATGACGAAAATGATCGTCAACAGCAGGAACCGTCCGGAGAGGGATCTGAAGAACAATGCGGGCTTTCTGACTGCTCAAGTTCGGAGGGATTGTAGTAGGGGTAG
>JAYTCN010000095.1:0-5007 GCA_043736475.1 Paracoccaceae bacterium | reverse complement strand
CCCCGACGGGACGAAATACCTCGCGTCCCACGATCAGAATTGCCTCGCGTCGCGCCTCAGACCGGCATACCCAGTGCCGCCGCCACCGTGAAGATATCCTTGTCGCCGCGGCCGCACATGTTCATGATCATGATATGATCCTTGGGCAGACCGGGCGCGATTTTGGCGACATGGGCCAGCGCGTGCGACGGTTCCAGCGCCGGGATGATGCCTTCGGCGCGGCAGGAAAGCTGGAACGCATCCAGCGCCTCGTCATCGGTGACCGAAACATATTCGACCCGGCCGATATCGTGCAGCCAGGCATGTTCGGGACCGATGCCGGGGTAATCGAGGCCGGCGGAAATCGAATGCCCTTCGATGATCTGGCCATCGGCATCCTGCAGCAGGTAGGTGCGGTTGCCGTGCAGCACGCCGGGCCGACCGCCGGTGAGCGAGGCGGCATGTTCCATCCGTTCGTCGACCCCGTGCCCGCCGGCCTCGACCCCGATGATCCGCACTGCGGCGTCGTCGAGGAACGGGTGGAACAGGCCCATGGCGTTCGAGCCGCCGCCGATGCAGGCGACGAGGCTGTCGGGCAGCCGGCCCTCGCGCTCCAGAATCTGTTCGCGCGCCTCGCGCCCGATGATCGACTGGAAATCGCGGACCATGGCGGGATAGGGATGCGGGCCGGCCACGGTGCCGATGCAATAGAAGGTGTCGCGCACATTGGTCACCCAGTCGCGCAGGGCCTCGTTCATCGCGTCTTTCAGGGTGCCGCGCCCGGCGGTGACCGGCACCACCTCGGCGCCGAGCAGCTTCATCCGGAACACGTTCGGGCTTTGGCGCTCGACATCGGTCTTGCCCATGAAGACCACGCATTTCAGTCCGAACTTGGCGCAGACCGTGGCAGTGGCGACGCCGTGCTGGCCGGCGCCGGTCTCGGCGATGATCCGCGTCTTGCCCATCCGGCGGGCCAGCAGGATTTGCCCGAGCACGTTGTTGATCTTGTGGGCCCCGGTGTGGTTCAGCTCGTCGCGCTTGAGGTAGATTTTCGCGCCGCCGAAATGTTCGGTCAGGCGGGGGGCGAAGTAAAGCGGGCTCGGGCGGCCGACGTAGTGTTTCCACAGGTCGTCCATCTCGGCCCAGAACGCCGGGTCGGTCTTGGCGAATTCGTAGCGGGCCTCCAGATCGAGGATCAGCGGCATCAGGGTTTCCGAGACGAAGCGCCCGCCGAAATTGCCAAACCGGCCGCGCTCGTCGGGGCCGGTGCGGAAGGAATTGGGCATTTCGGCGGGCATGGGTCGTCTCCTGGCGAATTCGCTGCGTCTATAACGTCACGATGTTGCCGCCGCAATGAAGGCCCTGATCCGGGCCGGGTCTTTCACCCCGGGCGCACTTTCCACCCCCGACGACACATCGACCTGACTGGCCCCGGTCAGGCGTGCCGCCTCGCGCACATTCAGCGCCGTCAATCCGCCGGCCAGCATCCACGGCACCGACCAGCGTCGGCCGGCAATCAGTTTCCAGTCAAACGCCACACCGTTGCCGCCCGGCAGACCGGCACCCGACCCAGGCCTGGCATCGATCAGCAACTGGTCGGCGACGCGGGAAAATTCGCTGATCAGCGACAAGTCGGCCTCGGTGGCAACGCTGATGGCCTTCATCACCGGCAGCCCGAATTTTTCCTTCACCGCCGATACCCGCTCCGGTGTTTCGGATCCGTGCAACTGCAGCATGTCAAACGCAGCGGCGTTGAGGATGTCAGCCAGCAATGCATCGGACGCGTCAACCGTCAGAGCCACTTTCGCAAGCCCGGCAGGAACCAGCGCGGTCAGCGCGGCGGCTTGGGCAAGGTCAAGATTGCGGGGTGATTTCTTGAAAAACACGAACCCGGCGAAAGCCGCCCCCGCTGCTGCCGCCGCTTCGACGGCAATTGTCGAGTTCAGCCCGCAGATTTTGACCCGCATGTCGTTCAATCCAGAAACGCCAGCACGTCATCATCACCCTGGCCCGATTTCTTTTTCAGGCTCGCCACTTCGCGCGACAATTGGTCAGCCTCGCGTTTTTTCTGATTGGCGGTCTTTCGATGCTTGTGCTCGCGGATGTATTCAAGGACGTAACCGATCAGCAATCCCAGCATGACCGATGCCAGAATGACCAAAAACAAGGGCAAATCAATCGAAACTGGCATGATCGCCGCCATCGGCCCGGGCAACAGGTTCAGGGTCACGAAACCCGCGTTGGCAATGCACAAGACGATTACCATCAGCATTAACAGCCCAAGGAAGACAAACCGGATTTGACGCATTTGATAACCTGTCAGCAAAGATGACTCGCGTTTGCCGGCACTGGCCCGACAGAACGGAATTGCCCCGGAAGGAATAGCAGAACGTGTCAGGCAATTGGTTTCTTGCCAAGTGCAAACTGAATGCGATCAGGCCTTGTTCAGCCGAGCCCGCAACAGTTTGCCGGTCTTGAAGAACGGGACATGTTTCTGGTCAACCTCGACCTGCTCGCCGGTGCGGGGATTTCGTCCAGCCCGTGCATCACGTTTCTTGACCGAGAACGCCCCGAAACCGCGCAACTCCACCCGATTTCCGGCCGCCATGGCATCGATGATTTCGTCAAAAACCGTACCGACAATCCGCTCGACATCACGCTGATACAAATGCGGGTTCTCATCGGCGATCTTTTGCACCAGCTCCGACTTGATCATGACGTAACCTCTGTCCCTAAGTCGCCCTCTTCAATCGGGGCTGTCGCAATGTCGGCGGAACGGCCTGACGCGGTCGCGTATTCTGGCAGGAATCATTTCACCTGGGAATAGAGTCGATGCGCCGCCGGTTGGCAAAAAGCACCAATATTTTGGTCCGCGCGGGCGAATCTCCGGAAAAACGAAACCATTCCAGACACTTCGAACCGACGCCCGCACTCTTGTCGGTCAAATCCGGTCGCCCGAACGCCCCTGATTCGATGTTGAATCCTCTGGACTAAAAAAGAACGGCGCCGTTCAGGCGCCGTTCCAATCCGGTATCCGCGCCGGTCTACTTTTTGCTTTTCAGAGCAGCGCCAAGAATATCACCCAGCGAAGCGCCCGAGTCTGACGACCCGTATTGTTCAACTGCTTCTTTCTCCTCGGCGATCTCGCGCGCCTTGATCGACAGTCCCAGTTTGTGGTTGGCCTTGTCGATATTGGTGATGCGGGCATCGACCTTGTCGCCGACGTTGAAGCGTTCCGGGCGTTGTTCGCCACGGTCGCGCGACAGGTCGGAACGGCGGATGAAAGATTTCATGCCGTCGTGTTCGACCTCGATACCGCCATCCTCGATCTTGGAAACCACGACGGTGATGACATCGCCGCGTTTGACCTGATCGGTCGATTCGGCAAATTTATCGCCTTCCAGCCCCTTGATCGACAGCGAGATGCGCTCTTTTTCGATATCCACGTCGGTAACCACGGCCTTGACCAAGTCACCTTTGGTGTAATCCTTGATCGCCTCTTCGCCCGACTTTTTCCAGTCGAGGTCCGAGAGATGGACCATGCCGTCGATATCGCCATTGAGACCGATGAACAGGCCGAATTCGGTGATGTTCTTGACTTCACCTTCAACGATTGTGCCGCTCGGATAATCCTTGGCGAACGTTTCCCACGGATTGCCCTGGGTTTGCTTGAGGCCCAGCGAAACCCGGCGTTTGGCGGTGTCGATCTCCAGCACCATGACCGCCACTTCCTGGCTGGTCGAAACGATCTTGCCGGGGTGGACGTTTTTCTTGGTCCACGACATTTCGGATACGTGGACCAGACCTTCGACACCAGCCTCCAGTTCGACGAAAGCGCCGTAGTCGGTGATATTGGTGACCCGGCCGGTGTGAACGGATTCCAGCGGATAACGGCTTTCGACATCATCCCAAGGATCGGACTGCAGCTGCTTCATGCCCAGGCTGATGCGGTGGGTTTCCTTGTTGATCTTGACGACCTGAACCTTGACCGTCTCGCCGATGGCCAGAATTTCCGACGGATGGTTGACCCGGCGCCAGGCCATGTCGGTGACGTGCAGCAGCCCGTCCACACCGCCCAGATCGACGAAGGCACCGTATTCGGTGATGTTTTTCACCATACCGTCAACGACGTCGCCCTCGGTCAATTGACCAACAATTTCGGCGCGCTGTTCGGCGCGCGATTCTTCGAGGATGGCGCGGCGCGACACCACGATGTTGCCGCGGCGACGGTCCATTTTCAGAATCTGGAACGGCTGGATCATGTTCATCAGCGGGCCGGCGTCGCGCACGGGGCGCACATCGACCTGAGAGCCGGGAAGGAATGCCACCGCACCGCCCAGATCAACCGTAAATCCGCCCTTGACCCGGCCGAAGATCGCGCCATCGACGCGTTCTTCTTTTTCATAGGCTTTTTCCAGCCGATCCCATGCCTCTTCGCGGCGGGCCTTTTCACGGCTCAGAACCGCCTCGCCGCGGATGTTTTCAACCCGGTCGAGGAACACTTCGACAATATCGCCGACGGCGATTTCGGACGTGCGCCCGGGCTGGGCGAATTCTTTCACATCGATCCGGCCTTCCATCTTGTAGCCGATATCGATGATGGCCTGTCCGGCTTCGATGGCAAGCACCGTGCCTTTGACGACAGAACCTTCCTGGGGGGTGATCAGCTCGAACGTTTCGTTCAAGAGCTTCTCAAAATCTTCCATGCTGACGGATGCAGCCATGCGGGTCACTCCAATTATGTTACGGGCCTGGCGGTTGGTTCCGCCGGTCTTTGGGTTGATGGGTGCCAGCGCCGATGGCGCGACTGGGGGTCTATAGGCAATTGGGGCGGATCACGCAAGCGATGGTTGCGGTCGCGGGTTGGCATCTCGCCGCGCAGTTAGATATTTTGGTGAGACATAGCGACCGACACCGCGCGGATCATCCGGACTGCCGTATGTATCGGCGCGCAAATGTCAGCGGCAGTTTGGGGAAACCCGGGCGGCGTCTTGGGCCGACGCCCGCCCCGCCGACCTATTGCACCAG
>JAYTCN010000094.1:0-5023 GCA_043736475.1 Paracoccaceae bacterium | reverse complement strand
CGGGTGGCGATCGAACGGCATGGCTGGGACGGTGAATGGTACCGGCGCGGCATGTACGATAACGGCAGCCTGTTGGGTTCGGCCACGTCGCAGGAGTGCCGGATCGACAGCATCGCCCAATCGTGGGCCGTCCTGTCGGGTGCGGCCGAACCAAAGCGCGCGGCACAGGCGATGCAATCAATGACGAACCGCCTGATCCGGCCCGATCCCGGCCTCGCCCTGCTGTTTGCGCCACCGTTTGATCGCTCTTCGCTCGATCCGGGCTATATCAAGGGCTATCCGCCGGGTCTGCGCGAAAATGGCGGTCAGTACAGCCATGCGGCGATGTGGGCCATCATGGCCCATGCGAAACTTGGCGATGGCGACAGTGCAGGGGCGCTGTTTCACATGTTGAACCCGGTCAATCACGCCCTGACGGCCGACGATGCGATGCGTTACAAGGTTGAACCCTATGTCGTCGCTGCCGATGTCTACGCCACCGCCCCGCATGAAGGTCGTGGCGGCTGGACCTGGTATACCGGATCGGCGGCCTGGATGTACCGGGCCGGGGTCGAAGGCATCCTGGGACTGACCCAAGCAGGGCATGATCTCCTTCTGGACCCCTGCTTTCCCCGCGCATGGCCGCAGATCGCCGCCATCGTCCGACGCGGTACGACTCGTTATGACATTTCGGTGGAAAATCCCGACCGTTCCGGGCGCGGCATAACGCAGGTGTTTCTGGACGGGACAGGTTCGCTGCATGCCGACGGCCCACTTGTCCTGCCCTTGACGGGCGGCACGCACAAGGTTCGCATCATCCTGGGGATGCCCGGTCAAGCTGATGCCTGATCGGTGTCCGGCCCCGGCACGCGCTCCGGAACTTGCCCTACCCTGACATCGGTCCTGCACGCCTTAAACAATTGATCCCTTGTCCGTTCCCATTGCAGCGCCAGGGAACCATCGGGCTGGCCCCGCGTTTCTCCCTTGTCGGGCCTGGCCAGCGAGCCAAACCCTTGCAACAGAAATTGGAGAACAGCATGTTACGCAATGCAATCATCACGACCGCCTTGGTTGCCCTGATATCGGGTGGAGCCCTGGCCGCGACCAGTGTCATGGTCCAGGAAATTGACGCCCAGGTCGATCTGATGTCCCTTGCCAATCCGATGGCCGCCGAACGTTATGGCAACATCGAAGGCGACCTGGAAAGCGCCCTGGCCGCGCTTTTGACCGACCGGATCGCCGAACAGGGTGTCAAGATCATAATTGACATCTCGGAAGTCGAGTTGAGCAATTCATTCCAGGAGACAATGAACATCGCCGATACCCGTCTTGTCGGCGACATTCTGGTTACCGACGAAGAAAACAGCAACAACTTCGCCAGCTACAAACTCACGGTCGATATCAACCAGGCCAAAGTGTACTTTGCCGAGGGTGTCGATGTGGTCACGCTTACGACCAGCAGCGACACCTATTACGACGCAATGATCGCGGCATTTGCCGACGCCGTTGTTGACCGCTTGCCGAACTAGCAGCGTGTCGACGGTCGAAAATAGCGCCGCCGGTGCTGAACCGGCGACGTTGTTGCGTTACGCCATGCAGCCAGGCATGCGAACTGGTTAATTTCGGCCACGTTCCCAGGCTGCAAAGGGCGGGCAATACAGTTTTGGTTCGGCCGGACAACAGGAGTTTTGAGGCGCTGCCTGGGATCATCCGCGTCGCGTGCCCGTCCCGAACCAGACCGACAGGATTTGAACCTGCGGGAGGATGAAATGGCCATTGAAAATCGTATCGCAAGCGCCGGGCACATCAAGACAGCAAGGACCGTGCTGATCGGCATTTTCACCCTGTTGATCATCGCTGCAATCTGTCTTGCCCGCGATTTCCTGATCCCCGTCGTCCTCGCTTTCTTCATCGCGTTGACGTTTCGTCCTTTGGTGCGGCGGTTGGCCGATTATCACATTCCTGCGTGGATCACCGCTGTGGGATTTGGGGTGACGCTGGTGCTGGCCGCGCTTTTGGCCGGCTATTTCGCCAGCGGTCCGATTGCCGGCTGGATTGACGATGCACCGGAAATCCAGCGCAAACTTACGGAAAAGGCGCGCGATTTTCGCATCTATTTCGGCAGCCTGATCCATGTCGCCGAGCAGATCGACGGTGCGACGACCGCAACCAGCGCCGGTGAGGTTCAAGAAGTGGTTGTCCAGGACGGGAGAACGCTCGGAATGCTGTCGCAATATGCCGGGCATCCGATCGCCATTGTCCTGACGCTGGCCGGTACCCTGTTTTTGTCGATTTTCCTGATGGCATCGGGCGATCTGTTTTATGCGAAACTTGTCAAGGTTTTGCCGACGCTCAGCGAAAAGAAAAAAGCGTTGCGGATTGTCTACGTTGTCGAACGTGACGTATCGAGCTATATTCTTACCGTCAGCGCAATCAATGCCGGGCTGGCAGTTGCGGTCGGAACTGCATTCTATCTGCTGGCGATGCCGACGCCGTTTTTGTGGGCGTTCATGGCGTTCATCCTGAACTTTATCCCCTATCTGGGGCCGCTGATCGGTATCGGTCTGACCTTTCTGGTGGGAATCGTGGTGTTTGACAGTTTCGGTTCCACCTTGCTGCCACCGCTGGTTTATCTGGCATTGGTCGGGACTGAATCGGAAGTGGTGACGCCGTTGTTCCCGAGTCGCCGTCTGGCGCTCAATTCCGTGGCGATTCTGCTGTCGCTGGCCTTTTGGGCCTAGGCTTGGGGTATTGTCGGGCTTATTGTTGCCGTGCCGATGCTGGTGACACTCCGGGTGTTCTGCAGTCATGTCGAAAAACTGGCGGGGCTCGGCGAATTTCTCGGTGAAGCGGATATCAGCATTGCCGAAACTGCTGAGCCTGCATCGCAGTAGCTTGAACAAGCCGGGTCGCAGCTAATCCGCCGGTTTGATAAAGGTGAAGACCGGCCCGGGTTGATAATCGACAATCGGAAAATCCACGCGCAGGCAATAGCGGTGAGGTTCATCAAAAACTTGGATTGTCCCACCGGCCTGATCCGCCAATGCCGCAATCAAGGCATTGCCCAGCCCCGAGCCCTTCGACCGGTCGGAAGAGATGAGCTCGCTGCCTTTGCTGTTTTCCATCTCAAAAGAAGCGGTAGAGTTGGTAGCCAAAGAAAGCCGGATCGCGAGTAATGGCGTTTTTCCGGGGTCGTGCCCGATATATTTCAGCGCGTTGGCAATTGCCTCGGAGGCCAGCAGCGAAAGCGGCACGGCCTGGTCGCTGTAAAGCGGCGCGGATCAGTCTTTCTTCGGCGCTGGCCGCTTCCGCCGTCAGCGCCAACAATGCGGCTTCGTCGCGGCGGGCCGATTCAACCTCGACCTGGTCCGTCTGCTAGACCGCGATCATGCCGATCGGAAACAGTGCCAACACCAACAGAGCGGCCACGCGAAAGGCAAGGCCGCTGAAAACTTGGCGCAAAGCTGCGTTCAACCTGCGAACCTGTGCGGTGCGCGGCTGGCATTGACGATGGACATTGTAACTTTGTCTGTCAGATCCATTGTCTCGCCCGCCGCCATTTGCAACAATTCCACAAGGCTGTTGCGCCCGCGATTGACCCGGCTTTTGATTGTGCCCGCGGCAACACCGCAAGTTGTTGCCGCTTCTTCGTAGGAAAAACCGATAGCTCCGACCAGGGTCAGCGCTTCGCGCTGTTCGACCGGCAATTGCTCGAATGCGACAAAAAAATCCGAAAGCGCAAGTTTGCCGTCATGTGCGGGTTTTTCTGACAGCATCGCTGCAAAGGCTCCGTCAACATCGGCGACCTCGCGTTTGGCTTTGCGGCGGTCGGAATAGAACGTGTTACGCAGAATCGTGAACAACCACGCCTGAAGTTTGGTACCTGGCTGGAAAAAGGCAAACTTGCTCCAAGCTTTGACCAAAGTATCCTGGACCAGATCGTCGGCCGCGGCACTATTGCGCGTAAGACTCAGCGCAAAAGCCCGCATCGCACCCAGATGCGCGACAATTGCGTCGCGCGGGTCGGCTTGCGGGCTTGGAAGCTCCAATTCAGCTTCATGGGCTTCAGGTCGCGCCATTGCCGCTTTCTTGCTCTTTCAATTGCCGCAGCAGCTCAAGAAGGCGGGCCGGAATCACTTCCGCCTCTTTTTCCTTGTAGACTTTTCGAAGGTTCTCTTCGATCAGCGCTTCAAGGCTTGAATTTGGCTTTTTTTGCTTCATTCTGTTCCGCTCATGTGCGTTTGCACCAACATAGATTTACAGGTGTCCTTGGAACCAAACTACACTGGAGCGCGTTTGGTTCCAATCAGGTCAAAAAAGGATCCTATGATGGCCGCTGCCAGTTCACCTCTGTCGCTGTCCGCGGCGGTCGCAAGTCTGTTACCATACCTGCGCCGCTACGCTCGCGCTGACCGGCAGCCAGGCTACAGGTGACAGATACGCCGCTGCCACGTTGGAGGCGCTGCTGCTTGACCGTTCGGTGTTAGAAGAGGGATTCTCGCCCAAAGTTGCGTTATACCACGCTTTTCACGTGATCTGGACCAGTTCGGGCGCGCCCAGCGATGAGCGCGAGTCCGGCATTGCCGAACGTGCACAGAAACATCTCCGCCGCCTGACACCGAACACCCGCGAAGTGTTGCTGCTTAAAACCATTGAAGAATTCTCAAGCGACGACATTGCCCAGATCATCGGATCGGATCGGGCGGAAGTTGACCATCTGCTCGATGTTGCGCTGCAGGAAATGGCGCAGAGCATCACTGGCAAAATCTTGATCATCGAGGATGAAGCTATCATAGCGCTGGATCTGCAACACATCATCGCCGACATGGGAAATTCAATCACCGGCGTGGCGCGTACTCATGTAGGCGCGGTAAAGCTGGCCAAACTGCAGCGCCCCGAACTCATCCTTTCGGACATCCAGCTCGCCGACGGCTCGTCCGGCATCGATGCGGTCAACGAGATACTTGCGGTGGCTGGCGCAATTCCGGTGATCTTCATAACGGCTTTCCCGGAAAGATTGCTGACCGGTGAACGCCCCGAACCT
>JAYTCN010000093.1:0-5023 GCA_043736475.1 Paracoccaceae bacterium | reverse complement strand
CGAATGGCAAGATTGATCGCAAGGCGCTTCCGTCACCCTTGGTTAGCGGCAATCAGGTTGCCCACGAAGCCAAAGGTGCTGCAGAATCGGCAATTGCCGAGATATGGTGCGAGGCGCTTGGCTTGCAGCATGTCGGAGTCACAGACAATTTCTTTGACTTGGGCGGGCATTCGCTTTTGGTCGTGCAGGTGCAAAGAAGGCTAAAACAAAAGTTCGGCAAAGAAATTCCGATTGTTGACATGTTTCGATTCTCGACGATCCGGGCCTTGGCCACGCAAGTTTCAGGTACTGGCTCCGCCGCGGAAGACTCCGCTGCAAGGCGGGGACAGGAACGGGCGTTGGCGCGGCGAAACCGGATGGGCCGTCGCGCAGTCGACTAGTCAACCGGCCCGGCAAGGTGTTAGTAGTGACCGGTAATTTTCTTTGGTGGCGATAGCGTGAGCGTAAGCGGGGAATCGTCGGCGTCAGACCACATTGCCATTGTCGGAATGGCAGGACGGTTTCCGTCTGCGCGGTCGATTCGACGATTCTGGCAAATGCTTGTCGAGGGACGAACCGGCACGCGCTGGCTGACCGAAGACGAGCTGTTGGCGGAAGGCGTAAGTCCCGCCGATCTTGCCGATCCGAACTACGTTCGGGCCGCCAATATCCTTCCGGACATGGAATGTTTTGATGCCGGCTTCTTCGGCTTTTCGCCGCGCGAAGCTTCAATCCTCGATCCGCAGCACCGGCACTTTCTGGAGTGTTCGTGGGAAACTTTCGAAGATTCAGGCCATATGCCGGAAAAATTTTCCGGCAGGATCGGCGTATTTGCCGGCTCGGGGATGCAGGCATACCTGCCATTCAATTTGTTGTCGAACCCCGAGCTGGTGTCACAAGTCGGGCTGTTTTTGCTGCGTCATACCGGCAATGACAAAGATTTCATGCCAACACGCTTATCGTATCTGTTAAATCTCAAAGGTCCGTCGATGGCGGTGCAGACCGCCTGTTCGACGTCGCTGGTTGCGGTGCATCAGGCATCGGCCAGCCTGCTGTCGGGCGAGTGCGATATGGCGCTCGCCGGCGGCGTGACAATCGAGTTGCCGCATCGGCAAGGCTATCGTTTTACCGAAGGTGAAATCCTGTCGCCTGATGGCCTGTGTCGCGCCTTCGACGAAGGTTCGAAAGGCACGATTTTTGGCTCGGGTGCCGCTGTCGTTCTGTTGCGTCGGCTGGAAGATGCAATCGCCGATGGCGACGACATCCGTGCAATATTGATCGGGTCGGCGGTCAATAACGATGGGTCGCAGAAAGCCGGCTATCTTGCCCCCAGCGTGGACGGACAAGCCGAGGCAGCCGCCGAAGCTTTGGCGGTTGCGGGCATCGATCCCGCCAGCGTCAGTTATCTTGAGGCGCACGGTACCGGCACGGCGGTGGGTGATCCTATTGAATTGGCCGCCCTGACGCACGCTTATGGCCAAGGCGGCAAACAGTTTTGCGGCATCGGGTCGGTCAAGACCAACATCGGACATCTTGATACGGCTGCCGGTGCGGCCAGCCTGATCAAAGTTGTCGAGGCCCTGCGCCATGAAACGATCCCGCCGACGCTGAACTACTCAACCCCGAACTCGCGGTTTGACATCGCTGCCAGTCCATTCTTCGTTGCCGACAGATTGCGCAACTGGCCCCGCGGCAAGGCACCTCGTCGGGCGGCAGTCAATTCCTTGGGAGTTGGCGGCACCAATGCGCATGTCATCGTTCAAGAGGCACCGCTTCGCCAACCTGTAAAGCATATCGAGAGCTGGCGCGTTTTTCCGTTTTCCGCACGCAGCGCCACCTCGCTGAACGACCTCGGTGCCAAGTGGCAGGACATGTTGGTCACGCCCGAGGCCGGGTTCAATTTAGCGGACGCGGCCTTTACGCTACAGCACGGCCGTCGTGACTTTGATTGCCGGCGTGCTTTGGTGGTCCGCGACATGGACGGGCTGAAAACCGCCTTGGTCGACGGTGACAAAAAGCGGGTGGCAGCTGCAACGGCAACAAAAGAAAAACCGGAAATTGTCTTCATGTTTCCGGGCGGCGGGGCGCAGTTTCCGGGCGCAGGCAACGATCTTTTGACCCAGGTTCCAATATTCCGCCAAGCAGTCGACGCCTGCTTCGCGGCCATGCCAGCGGACGTGCCCGGTGATTTGCGGGAAATAATGTTTGATCGCGAGGCGAGCGACGCTGCGGCGTCAGCCTTGCTGGAACGCCCGATCTATGCACTGCCCGCGTTGTTCGTACTGGAAATCGCCTATGCGCGCATGTGGCAAGGCTGGGGCGTGCAGCCCGCCGCGCTCATTGGCCATAGCGCAGGCGAATATGCCGGTGCCGTCATCTCCGGAATTCTGTCCCTCGCGGACGCCTTGCAGATTGTTGCCTGGCGCGGGGCTTTGATGGAAACTTTGCCTGCCGGTGCCATGGCGGCAATCCCGGCCAGTGCCACCAAAGTCCGGGAAATTATTGGCGAGGATTTGGACTTCGCGGCAATAAATGCACCGGAACTTTGCGTTGTTTCCGGACCAGTCGAAAAAATCGCGGCCTTGGAAGAAAAAATGGCCGGGTCCGAGACCGAAGCCAAGCGGCTGCGGATCAATGTTGCGGCGCATTCGCGAATGCTGGACAAAACCATCGCCGAATTCCGGACACGTTTGGAAACGATCACGTATGGCAAAGGCAACCTGCGCTTTGTCTCGTCACTTCGCGGCGGCTGGCCTGAAGCGGGAGATTTCGAGACTGCCGACTATTGGGCGCGACATTTGCGAAATACCGTTCGTTTTGGCGACGCCATGCGCTGCATTCTGGCCAAGCCTGACCAGATATTGCTGGAGATCGGGCCGGGCATCTCTTTGGGCTCGCTGGCACAAATGAATGACGGTGCCCACAAGCCGCTGGCAATTATTGCCTCGACCCGGCAAGCGAAGGAAGCCGACGACGATACCGCGGTTGCCTTAACCAGCGCCGCGAAAATCTGGGTCAACGGAGGTGCTCTGGACTGGTCGGCATTACCTGGTTCGGGCGGACAGCGCATTTCCCTGCCAACCTATGCTTTCGAGCGACAAGTGCATTGGGTTCATCCGGGAAAACCGTCCTTGACGGCAATTCCGGCGGTCGCGGACGGATTGCGCCGACGCCCACAAAAAGCGGATTGGTTCGAAACCAAAGTGTGGCGCGAAACGCCACTGCCGCCAGCCGAGGAGCGCCGGGGCGAGAACTGGTTGATCTTTGGCGGTGATGATCCGGTCACTGCGGCCCTGTGCTCCCGACTTTCAAGGCGCGGATCCAAATTCAAACTGGTCCGGTCTGGCAATGGGTTTGCCCACACGACTGACGGCTATGTCATCGGGGCTGAATCCGAGCAAGACTTCGCGGCACTGTTTTCTCAAAGGGTTCCGGAGCGCATTCTTTATCTTTGGCCGGTCACCGGCACGTCTGGTTTTGTGCCGGCGTTCTTGTTGACTCGCGCATTGCAGACCGCCGAATTGGCGGCGGTTTGTCGCCTGACAGTGCTTTCTTCAGGTGGCATTTCGGTTGGATCCGAGCTGGTGACCAGTCCTGACAGCGCCCTGTTGCTCGGTCCGGTTCGGGTTGCGCCGCGGGAAATACCAGGGTTTAGCGCCCAACTGATCGATGCTGATCCGACGATATCGCCGACGACAATTGCCACGCTCGTTCTCGCAGAAAACGACGCTGATTCGCGCGATGATCTTGTGGCATTTCGCCAGGCAGGACGCTTCACGCAGGGTCTGCAAAATTTGCCGACCTCGGTCGTTGATCCGCCGATGCGGCTGAAAACCGGCGGGAAATACCTGATAACCGGCGGCACCGGTGGCATCGGCCGGGAACTGGCGCGCTATTTGGCCGGTCAATGCAATGCTCGCGTAACTTTGGTCGGGCGAACGATGTTGCCGCCGAAAACTGAATGGCCGCGTATTTTGCGCGATCATCCCAATTCGCGCGACGCGGCGCTGATCAAGTCAATTGATGCCGCAGATCGCGCCGGCGGCTCGATTCGCGTCATGAAGGCGGACATAACCAACAAGGATGACGTGTTGGCGGTGATCGCTGGAGATGGACCTTACGACGGTGTGTTCCACGCGGCCGGAGCGATCAACGACGCGCCGATGGCAATTAAAACCATTCGCGAGGCGCGCGATGTGCTGGCGCCAAAAGTTGACGGCGGACGAATCCTTTCCGAATTGCTGCCATTCGGGACGCTCGATTTCTTTGCGGTCTTTTCCTCGTCGTCAGTTGTCATCGCGCCACCTGGACAGGTCGACTACGTGGCTGCCAACGCTTGGCTTGAAGCGCTAGCTGCATCGCGCCCGGACGGTCTTGCCATCGCTTGGGGTGTCTGGGGCGACACCGGCATGGCCGCTGCCGCATACGGGTCCGCTCTCGCACAGGAAGGCCCGCATCCCTTGCTGGGGCCAATGCTGCAGCAGGCTGACGGTTCGATCAGTTTTCTGAAGACCTTTGATCCGACCGCGCTTTGGGTTCTGACGGATCATGTCGTGGCCGGGGTGAAGGTCTTGCCAGGCACTGCCTATATCGAGATGGCGCTGGCCGCTCTGCGGGCTGCCGAGAGTTCGGCGCTATTCGAAGTTCTGTCACTTTCTCTGGCCCTGCCCTTGTCATTTCCGTCCGACTTGCCGCGTTGGGTGCGATTGCGCCTGGGCCGTGCACCGGAAGGCTATGATTTGCGAATCGAGTCGGCCAGCGAGTCTGAAGCGCCATTTTTGGAGCACTGCCGGGCCAGGATCGTACGACGCAAGCGTTTGGATCTGAACTGGCCAACCGGACTGAGGACCTTGACCGAACTGAAAGCGTCCGACCGAAGCGGCACCGCTCTGCAAGCAGGACTGATCGACTTTGGCCCGCGTTGGCACTGCATCGGAAATATCCGGGCAGGGTCGGATAGTGTCGAAGCAGAATTTGCGCTGTCTTCCGCGCTTTCGGGCGACTTGGTGGATTATCCTGCCCATCCGGGTCTGACGGACATGGC
>JAYTCN010000092.1:0-2106 GCA_043736475.1 Paracoccaceae bacterium | reverse complement strand
CAGCATGCGGAAGGGCAGGTGGATGGCATTCGCGTCCCAATCCGGCATGACCATCGCGACATAACGGTTGCGCCGGATCAGGAAAGAGGTGCCGGATTTCAGGTCCTGACCCAGCGTGACCAGATCGGTCGCGTGCCCGTTTTCGCCGATACGGTCGGCATCGTCGTGGTCAAGGTGATGGATCGTGCCCGGGGCCACGTCCTGGCGGCGCTGGCCGGACAGGGTCAGGCGGTCATAGATGTCGTCGTCGTCCCAGCCATAGCTGGTGATGTGTTCGTTGAAGCCGCCCACGCCATGCAGCGCGGTGCGGGAGATGAAGAAAAAGCCGTTGACATGGGCCTGATCCTCCGTGGCGGTGCGCCAGTTGCCGGCGATGAAGGTGCCGGGCAACAGGGGATTGCGGCGGAAGAAATCAGCCGACAGCATGATATCGGCGTCGGCTTTCAGGATCTGGTTGCAGGCGGCGGCGCGGAAGCCGGCGTTGAAGGCATAGGACAGCATCCAGCGCCCCTCACCCTCGACCCGCAGGATATGGATGCGGGGGTCGGAGATCCCGGCCGCGCGCAGATCGGCATCGACCGGTGCAGATGAGGACCAGTCGACAATCACCACTTCGGAGATTTCGGCATTGGCAAGCCAGGTCGGCAGCGCCTTGATCAGGTTCGCACTGCGGTTCATCGCGCAGGTGACAAGGCTGATGCCGGGGCGGCCTTCGGGGCGCATCGGGCCGAGATCACGCAACTGGCCGTCGAAAGCGGGGGGAATTGGCGGCAAAGCGGGGGTGCGGCTGCGTCCTTCGGCAAGGGCCGCGTCAAGTATGGTGCGGCTGGGGGCATCGAGATGCAGGCCGATCAGCTTGGCATAGCGGTCGAATACCGGGCCGAGCGCAGGATGGCCGTCAGGGTTGACCATGTCGCGCACGCCGAGAAGTTCGCCAATCGCTGCCTCGTCGTCGCGTGGCGCCGGGGCACCTGACACGCGCAGATAAAGCGCCAGAAGTCGGGTGTTCAAAAGGATTGCGCGGTCGTCACGAGACATTGAGGGGCTATTCCAAAGTGTGCGGTTCTTGATCGGATGCGGGCTGCAAGTCCTTTAACGGCCCGCAAGGCCTGCGACAAGGCCAACCGGGTTCATTGGTCAGGGTGCGCGGGTTTGGCGCGCGGGTGTGACATGGCAACGTCGCTGTGCTGCAGGGAGGCCGGTTGGGGGTTTTGCACCCCCACACCCCCGCAGGATATTTGGCGACAGGTAATGGGGGGCGAAATTTGAATCAAATCGGCGGGACCGGTGAAGGGAAAGGGGCCGGACTTCGCAAAAATCGTGACGATCCGCATTTGCTGTCATAGAGTTGCGGTGCGAGTCGGATGGAAAGCGCCGTCCGCATCAGGGGCAACCAGAGGAGAGAGCTGAAATGGCCAAAGGCAAGAACTCACGCAAGGAAGTGAAGAAGCCCAAGAAAGAGGCGGCCAAGCCGGGCGCGCCGTCGATTGCGGGCAAGAACGCGGTGCAGACCACGACCAGCAAGGTCAAGGAATAGTCAGGACGCCTCTTTGACCGCCTCCATCGCCACATGGGTCGAGGCGACATGGGGCAGAGCGGAGATCCGCTCTGCCAGCACATGGCGGTAATCCTGAATGTCGCCGGTGCGCACCTTCAGGAGGTCGTCGAAGCGGCTGGCGATCATGTGGCATTCTTCGATCTCGGGCACCGTCAGCACGGCGTTGTTGAAGGCTTGCAAGGCGGCCTCGCGGGTGTCGACATGAGCATGTCCGATGCCGACACGGTCGAGCAGGGCGGCGCATGCGCGCCTGTGTCGGGGATTTTGGCAGGCCGATCCGCCGGGCAAGCCCGGTGGCCGAGAGGCGGCCTTCGGAGGAAAGCCCGGTCAGGATGGCTTGATCAAAGCGGTCAAGGTCGATCGGCATGAAAATCTTCGCAACTTGAGGCGAAAAGGCGGGCGATTTGACCCTGATCAGGAAAACAGCCGGGCAAACCTGCGATATGATGGCGGGATCAGCAGGAGAAGCAGCATGTCGGACCACTGGACCACAATCGAACTGGGAAGTCTTGCCGATGAGGCCGACCTGGTACGGCGGCTGATTGCGG
>JAYTCN010000091.1:0-2109 GCA_043736475.1 Paracoccaceae bacterium | reverse complement strand
AAATCATCATCGGCACCGCCGTGACCACCCCGCTGAGCAGCAGCAGAACCGTGTCCCGCCCGACCCCGGCCGCAAAATGCCCAAATCCCTGTCCATCGGGCCCCTGCCCGCCCGACACCGCCACATAAAGGACGGCGGGCACCAGCAATATCAGCACCTCCAGCATGAAGCCCTGATTGGCCCCGATCGGCAGCGCCCGCTTGAAATAGGCGTAAAACCCCCAGGACAGCGTCAGCCCCAGCGCCACCAACGGCAGCTTGCCGGTCTCATAGGTCATCACGCCAACCGCAATCGCCACCAGCGCCACCGCCAGCATCTGCACCCGGCTCATCCGCTCGCCCAGCAGGACTGACCCCAGAAAGATGCTGAACAACGGGTTGATGTAATAGCCCAGCGCCGCCTCCAGCGCGTGGCCGGTGCCGATGGCCCAGACATAAAGCCCCCAGTTGACCGAGATCAGCGTCGCCGTCACCGCCGCCATCGCCAGCACTTTCGGTGCCCGCAACACCCGGCCCATATCGCCCAACTGGCCGCCCAACCACATCACCAGCCCGGCAATCGGCACCGACCAGATCACCCGATGGGCGATCACCTCGGGCGGCGGAATATGCGCCAGCTGTTTCATGAACAAGGGCAGAAAGCCCCACAGCAGATAGGCGGTCAAGGCAAAGCCAAAACCGCGCAACGTGTCGTCATGTCGTGAGGGGGGCCCGGCCATGCCCCCTCCTAAGTCGCGCCGCTGCCCGCCGCCATGGCAAACTTGTGTTGGGGACAATCGCGCCGTCCTAAAAATCCAGCGCCCTCTGCCGCGTGCCGTCCTCTTCCCGCGCCGCCCGCTTGAAACTGTCCTGCCGGAGCGCGGGCAGACGCACCGCCCGGTCGCGCAACGCCATCGCCTGTTCAATCGTCACGATCTGGAGGCGCGGCACCACGGCATCCAACCCCGGCAGGCTGCACTGCCCCGCCCCCGCCGCCTTGGTGATCATGTCGCGGGTCGGCTCGGTCAGGGTCAAGAACACCCCGATCTGCGCCCCCTCGCGTTCAATCACCCCGCGCAGGTCGCGGATCATCGCTGACCCGACCTTGTCGCCCGCCTTGACCGAAACAATCGCCCGCCCCTCATGTTTCGCGCCGAAATACAGGTTGCCATCAATCCCCTTGTCGGCGCCCTTTTTCGACAGGTTGCCGGGTTGCGCTGCAATCAAGGACAGCGCCCATTTCTCGAATTCAAAATAATAATTGCCATCCGTCCGCCCGCGCCCGGCCAAGTCGCGCGCCCCGGCAAGGTCTTGCGGCACGCCATGGGTCTTGAACTCCACGCCGGGAAAGGCATCGCGCAGCCGCTTTTCGATCAACCCGATGGCCAGATGGGTGACATCAATGCCAACCCACTGCCGCCCGAGTTTCTGCGCCGCATGAACCGTGGTGCCACAGCCGCAGAACGGGTCGAGGACGACATCGCCGGGGTTGGACGAAGCGTTCAGGATACGCTCCAGCAGCGCCACGGGTTTCTGGGTGGGGTAACCGAGGCGTTCTGCCGCGCTCGCATGGATCGGCGGCAGATCGCCCCATAGATCACTCGTTGGAACCCCCTGACTTTCCTCAAGAAATATCTTCTTCCTAAGGCGGGAATCCACTTTCTTGGGAAAAAATAGGCGGCCTTCTTGGTCATACCGTTCCATAACCTCCCGCGAGACTGCCCACCCGTTTGGATGCGGCTTGTAGGTCACTCCGTTGCTGGCGATAAAGTCATAGCGAAGATTGGGTCTAACCCCCGGATTTCTTAGGTCACTTCGGCGGAATCGACGTCCATTCTCGTCGACATGGACGAAATGCTCCTCAATGTATTCTTTCGAGTATGCCGAGAAGGTTTCATTGTGCAGATACTTCTTGGACTTGCGATAAAGCAGGATGACGTCGTGTATTCCCGCGTAATTTTTGGTCGAGTTTGAATGAGCTGAGGTTCGTTTCCAGATTATTTCACTGGCGAAGTTTTCTTTCCCAAACACTGCATCCAGCAAAATCTTCAGATAATGGCTCGCCGTCGGGTCACAGTGCAGATACAGGCTGCCGGTCGGCCTCAAGACCCGGTGCAACTCGATCAGCCGC
>JAYTCN010000090.1:0-5033 GCA_043736475.1 Paracoccaceae bacterium | reverse complement strand
GCGGGCACTTTGGATGCGACGTCCCTTTTGCCTGCTAATCCTGCGTCCCTTGGGTCGGGCGAAGCGCGCTCAACGGGGCAATTGGTTGATTTCAGCGCAGGTGCAAACACCTTCTACACCACATTTGTGTTTGAAGAAGGCGATCCCTTCTTGATCAACAACAACATCCCGCTGACGGCCTGCGCCATCCGCGAAGGGGTCATTGCATCAAAAATAGCCGACCGTGAAAGTGCCATGTTGGGCGAAACGATCACCTACACGCTCAGCTTTAACAACACGACATCGCTGCTGTACGCGAATGCCGCGATCCTTGATTTCCTGCCGGAAGGCTTGGCCTATACCCCCGGCTCGGCCACCTTGAACGGTGTCGCAAGTGAACCCAGCATTGAAGGCAACAGGCTGAACTTCGGGCCGCGCGATGTGCTTGCGGGCGAACAGATCACCATTCGTCTGTCAGCGCGGGTCACCTCTGCGGCGGGCTTGGGCAAATTGGTCAACCGTGCGCTGATGCTGGATCAACGCGGCGTGCAGATATCGAACACAGCAAAGGCCACCGTGCTGATCAAAGCGGAACAGGTGTTCAATTGTTCTGACGTGATCGGCAAAGTCTTCATCGATACCAACGGCAACGGCATGCAAGACTATTACGATGGTCGCGCCGCCCTGACCCAGGACGAGATTTTCGTAAACAAGTATGGCACCTACACGCAGCCATCTGTGCTTGAACCCGAAGTGCCCTCGACATTCGAGCCGGGTCTGGCTGGGGTACGTATCGCAACGGTCAACGGCTTGCCGATCACCACCGATGAATTTGGTCGCTACCATGTGCCCTGTGCCGCCTTGCCCAAAGGCACGGGGTCGAACTTCACCTTAAAGCTTGATCCGCGCAGCCTTCCCATCGGCTATATGGTGACCACTGAAAACCCGCGTACCTTGCGGCTGACGGCAGGCAAAGTGGCCAAGATGAACTTTGGCGTGTCAGGCACCAAAACCGTGACAATCGATCTGACCGCTGCGGCCTTTGATCAAGGCGGTACAACACCGTCTGATGCGTTGGCCAAAGGCATCCGCACCTTGGTGGCCGATATCAAGACAGACCCATCCAGCCTGCAGCTGTCCTATGCGCTGCAATCAGGTGAAGACCGGGCAGATGGTGTCGCGCGCCTGCAAGCTGTTGAGAAGATGATCCGCAATGCGTGGCGCGGGGTTGGGCGGTATCAGTTGCAGATCCAGAAAACTGTAAGGCGGGTTCAGTAAGGGGTTATCATGAAGCACAAGACACCCCTCAAAGTTTCGTTGCTGGCCGCTGTCTCGGTGCTGGCTTTGTCCTGTGCGGTCACAGCGCAAGACGGCTTTGCGATCACGCAGGATGGCAACACCGTCGCTGGCGATCCGCGCCTTGCCCGGCCCGCGCCGGTCGTAGCCGCCAGCCGCGCAGATATCCGCGTGGTGGTCGACGGTCTGGGTGTCCGCCCGGCCCTTGATCTTGAGGTGATGGAGGCGGGCAAGGGACGCGCCGTTGTAAAAAGCCGCACGAACTATCCTGCATGGATAAAGCGTGCCGAAGTCCGATTGATCGACCTGTCTACTCCCGGCGGCCCGCGCACGATCTCTGTGGTTGCGATTGAACCGAACGGCGAGGCAACACTTGCTCTGCCCGACAGCCGGGATTTGCTGGTCGTGCACCGGGTCTATGACGCCGCTGGCCGCTATGATGAAACCGCCCCGATTGCCCTGTTCCGCTCCGCTGGTGGTGCTGTGCCGACAGACCGGGAAATCGGCCAAACCCAAGGCCAGGAACAAGGCCTCGACACTACCGCTTTGCGCCGCATCCCCATTCGCGGCGGCGCAGTCACGGTCAGCGGGACCGGCCTTGCCCCGGGTGCTGTGGTCACTGCCTTGGGCGAAACCATCCGCCCCGATGCCAGCGGTGATTTTGTCATCCAGCGCATCCTGCCCCCCGGCGACGTGGCGGTTCCTGTCCGCGTCAGCGGCGGCGGTGAAGCCTTCGCTATGGATCCCGTGGTCACGATACCACAGTCCGAATGGTTCACCGTTGCTACCGGCGATTTGACCTATGGCCGTACCCTTCGCGGCCCGAAAAAGGGTGATACCTTCACCAACGGGCGGCTCGCCTATTACACCAAAGGCAAGACAGCAACCGGCTGGACCATCACCTCTAGCGCAGATACCGGCGAAGCCGAATTGCGCGATTTGTTCAGGGATTTTGACCGCAAAGATCCGGTTGGGGTTCTGTCGCGCCTTGATCCGGAACTGGCTTATCCCACCTACGGCGACGATTCCAAACTGGAAAACGACGCGCCAACAAACGGCAAATTCTATTTCCGTGCCGAACACGACGCCAGCTATGTGATGTGGGGCAATAACAAAGCCCAGATTTCCGGCACCGAATATCTGCGCAATGAACGCGCACTGTACGGGCTGTCTGGCCGCTATGAAACGCCGCGTCAAACCAGCCGGGGCGACGCGCTGGCCAGCGTCACCGCCTATGCCGCCCAACCCGATATGCTGCCGGGGCGCGAAGTGTTTCTTGGCACTGGCGGATCGGTCTATTTCCTGCAGCAGCAAGATATCTCATTTGGGTCTGAAACCCTGTCGATAGAACGGCGCGATCCCACAACTGGACGGGTGCTTGATCGCCAGGTGCTGGTTGAGGGCCGGGATTACCGCATCAATTATCTGCAAGGCGTGATCACCCTGTCGCAGCCTCTGGCAGGCCTTGGGTCGGGCGGCGGCGTCACATCGCCGGCCCCAGGAACTGCCCCCCAGACGCGCCTTGTGGCGCAGTATGAATTCACCCCGACAGCGGCTGATATTGGTGGCTTTGCCTTGGGTGGCCGCGCCGAAATGTGGGTGCGTGATGATCTGCGCTTTGGCATCACTGGTCTGGTGGACCGCACCGATACCGCCGATCAAACCGGTGTCGGCGTAGATCTGCGCTGGGTCATCGGGCAGGACAGCTTTGTCGAAGCCGAATATGCCCGCACCAAAGGGCCGGGTTTTGGCCAAAGCTATTCCGCCGACGGCGGGCTGACCGTTCTGAATGCGGGGTCAGTTGGCGGCACGGGTGATGCCTTGCGGTTCACCACGCAACTATCTTTGGCCGATATTGGTCTGTCCGGCGATGGCAAACTATCCGCCTACTATGAAACCCGCGATAAGGGCTTCTCGACATTTGATTTTCAGACCACCTCAAAAGAACACCTCTGGGGTGTCGCGGCCGATGTGGCGGTCAACGACCGCCTTTCCTACCGCCTTAGTCTCGATGATTTCCGCAACGCTGATGGCAAACGCCTGACCGAAGCAACAGCCGAGGTTGATATCAAATCGGGTGACCGGCTGACCTATTCGCTGGGTCTTGCGCATGAAGACCGGGCTGATCCGGCCGATCCCACCAAAACCGGCCGCCGAACCGATCTGGCCCTGCGCCTGAGTGTCGCGCAAAACGAAAACGTGACGTGGTATGTCCTTGGCCAAACCACAATCGCACGCGCGGGCGGCCTTGGGCGCAATGATCGCTACGGGTTGGGAGCCGAACTGGGCTTTGCCGAAAACTGGACACTGAAAGGCGAAATATCAGATGGCACATTCGGTATCGGCGGGCGGGCGTTGTTCTCTTATGACCGCGAAGGTACGCAGGCCTATGCAGGCTATACCCTTGATCCGGGCCGCGAACTAAGCGGGGTTAGCCTGATAGGGCGCGACGCGGGGCAATTTGTAGCAGGCGGCAAACGCACTATCAGTGACGCCGTGTCGGTCTTTGGCGAAAACACCTACGATGTGTTCGGTCGGCACAGATCGCTGACCTCGGCTTACGGCGTGGATTACAAGGCCACCGATTTCCTGACCTTCACCACCGGCTTTGAATTTGGCCTTGTCACCGCCGACACCGGTGATTTTGATCGCCGCGCGCTGTCCTTCGGGTTGCAATATGCGGATGAGGCAGGCCTGACAGGCAAGGCCCGCCTTGAACTGCGCCGGGATCGCGGCGTTCAAGGTGGCACCCCCGCCGATGCTGACACCATCCTGATGACGGCAAATGCTATGTATCAAATTGACAATGCGCGCAGGCTTTTGGTCACGCTGGATGTGGCTGATACCAAAACCACAGGCTCCGCCGTGCAAAGCGGTGAATATGCCAAGGCCGTACTCGGCTATGCCTTCCGCCCGGTGGACAATGACTGCCTGAACCTGCTGGCCAGCTATACCTATCTTTATGATATGTATGGCCAAAAGATTGACGGTGCCGATGATCCGGGTCCGCGCCAGCAAAGCCACGTGTTTTCCATCGACGCCACGTATGATGTAAATCCGCGCTGGACCTTGGGCGGCAAACTCGGCTTCCGTTTGTCAAACTCTGCGCCAGATGCAGAAACCTCCTTGGCCAAAAATGATGCAGGTCTGGCCGTCCTGAACGCGCGCTACCATCTGACCCATCAATGGGATTTGTTGCTGGAAGGCCGCTATCTGGAAGCGCGCCAATCCGGCATCACCGAAACCGGCGTCTTGGCCGCGGCCTATCGTCAGTTTGGTCCCAACGTGATGCTGGGGCTGGGCTATAACTTCGGCAACGTATCTGATGATCTGACCGATCTTACCACCGACGACGAAGGGATATTCCTCAATCTCGTCACCCAGTTCTGAACCATCATAAAAACTGCCTTGCCAAATTTTGCAGTACCCCTGGCGACACTTTGAGGGCAATAGGGGGCAACGGTCCGGGTGGATTACCATCCAGATCAACATCCGACAGTTTGGTCGTCGTGGCCAGTGCGGCGCGTGCGCCCGCATCGCCCTTGTAGCGCCGCGTCTCGTCGGACTGGGCATCGGGCGCATCGCTTTTGGGATCAAGCGGCGGCTGGCCGCCTTGCGGGGACGCGAGGGTGATTTTTGCCCCGGCGTCAGATAAGACGTAATACCAACGGCCCTCGCCACTGACTCTTTGGGGATTCCCAAAGCTGGCGATCTCTGACTCAATGCGGCCTCATGGGCAGGAGGCGGGCATGGCAGGG
>JAYTCN010000089.1:0-11942 GCA_043736475.1 Paracoccaceae bacterium | reverse complement strand
TGCGCAGCGGCGCCAGCATCGCTTCGGTCGGCGTGCCCTTGCAGCGCACCCGATAGCGCCGGGTCCAGCCGGTTGAAGGCAGCTCGAGCTTGCGCTTCAGCTCGCCGTCATTGGTCAAGAGCAGCAACCCTTCCGAGGTCAAATCCAGCCGACCAACCGACATCACCCGTGGCAGATCCCTGGGCAACACATCGTAAACCGTGTTGCGCCCCTTCTCATCGCTGTCACTCGTCACCAGACCGGTCGGTTTGTGAAACAGCCAAAGCCGCGTCGGTTCCCTGGCGGCAATCGGTTTGCCATCGACCAAAATCCGGTCGCTCGGCACAACGTTGAGCGCGGCCGAGGACAAGATCCTGCCGTTCACCGACACCCGCCCGTCCTCGATCATCCGCTCAACCACGCGCCGCGATGCCACGCCGGCACGGGCCAGAACCTTGGCGATCCGCTCGCCTTGAAATTCGCTGTCATTCATGCGACTGGCCTTACACCGACAGGCGCGGTCAGGCCAAGCGAATCCAACACATGCCCGTCACCAGTTTCATGGACAGCGCCCTCGATGAGGCCCGCGAAGCCGCCAAACGCGGCGAAATCCCCGTCGGTGCCGTCCTCATCGACCCCGCTACCAACACCATCATCGCCCGCGCCGGCAACCGCACCCGCGAACTGCTCGACCCATCCGCCCATGCCGAAGTCCTCGCCATCCGCGCCGCCTGCCAGGCGCTCGGCACCGACCGACTGCCCAACCTCGACCTCTATGTCACCCTGGAACCCTGCCCCGCCTGCGCCGCCATCATCGCCGCCGCCCGCATCCAGCGCCTGTATTACGGCGCTTCCGATCCCAAATCCGGCGGCATCGAACAAGGCCCGCGCATCTTCAGCCATCCGCAGGCGCATCACAAACCGCAGGTTTACGGCGGGATAAGGGAAGCGGAATGCGCTGCCCTATTGACCAATTTCTTCACCAACCGGCGCGACTAACGCCGCAAATCCGGTTGGTCTAAATATCCGACGGCCTTACCTCATTCGCCGCCCGCCGATCCAAACCGAAGCCGATCGCCCTGCTAGTCTGCCAAGGATCGACCGCACCACCTGACCGCCGATTTCGAGGCGATACCGCGAATGCCCGAGCCAGATGATGTTCATTGCATCTCGTCTAACTTACCGGCGGCGCCCCCCCGGCCTCGGTGCCACGGGCAACATAATCTTCCAATGCTTCTGCCAGACCGGCCCGCACAACAGGGGCCTCAAACTCCGCCAATGCACGTTTCCAGACCGACGTCGCCCTCTGGGTTGCCGACAGCGATCCTGCCTCGCTCCACCGGCCAAAATTGCTTAAATCCGCGTTCAGCGGCGCATAAAACGCGTCGCGATACCGCGCCATCGTATGGGCCGCGCCAAAGAAATGCCCGCCCGGTTGCACTTCGGCAATCGCGTCCATCGCCAAGGCGGCATCGTCTTGGGCCGGCTGCCTGCACAGTTCAGCGACCGACTGCAACACTTCCAGATCGGTGATGAACTTTTCATAGGAAAATGCCAGCCCGCTCTCCAGCCAGCCCGCCGCGTGGATGACGACATTCGCCCCGCCAAGGATCGACCCCCACAAAGCCAGCTGGTTCTCGTTTGCCGCCTGCGCATCGCCCGAATTCGCCGCCGAACCCCCACCCGAACGCCACGGCAAATTCAAATAGCGCGCCAATTGCCCTGACCCGACGGTGCCCTGAAAGTGCTCGGGTGTGCCCATCGCCGGGGCTCCCGATTTCATATCGACATTGGACAGGAACGACCCATAGACCACCGGCGACCCGGCGCGCGAAAGTTGCGCCAGCGTGATCCCCGCCAAGGCCTCGGCATGCTGCAAAACCATTGCGCCCGCCACCGTGACCGGCGCCATCGCACCAGACAGGCAGAACGGTGTGACAATCAACACCTGCCCGGCCCTGGCAAAATCGATCAGTCCTTGCCCCATCGGGATATCAATCTGCCGCGGCGAATTGGTGTTGATCACCGTTGTGCACCACGCCTGATTGACGAAATCATCCATCGAAACCCCGCGCGCCAAGGCGATCATCTCGAAATTCTGCTGGCTTTGCCTGGTTCCCCGCGCATAGACCGAGGGCACCTTGTCGGTCAGCAGCAGCTGCGCCCTGGACGTCGCATAGTGTCGTAAATGCACCGGCACATCCTGCGGCTCGGCGCTGGCCCCATTCAGATGGATCACATCAAATGCTTGCGCCAGTTTCAGCGTTTCCTCGTAAGCCGCAATCGTGCCCGGCCGGCGACCGCGCTCCAGATCGGTCACGTTCGGGCAGCCCGATCCCGGTTTGAACAACAACGCGCCTGGTCCCATCGTCACATCACGCTTGCCCGAACCACCGCGCACCACAAAACTGCTTGGCGCACCGGCCAATGCGGCGGTTACAATCTCGCGGCCAATGCGTACCATCGCCGTATCTTCATCGACCGAAGCGCCGGCGGCGCGGTAAATCGCCCGCGCTTCCGGCAGCAAGACCCGCAGCCCCAAACGCTCCAAAATATCCAAAGCGGCAAGGTGAATCGCTTCAATCCGGTCGTCGCTGAACAGTTTTTGCGCCACAAAGGGATTGCGCAGATTGGCATAATCCGGCTTGCGCGGTGTGGATGCCCTATCTTCTTTCGCCCGGCCGCGATGTGTCATGGATGTTCTATTTTCCGCCGTTTCCGCCTAAGCTAAGGCAAAGGCAAAGGCACCAAAGGAAACGCTAATGGCATGGACCAGCCAAGTCGATGATTATTGCGAACGCATCGACCCAGGTTTCTGGGCCGAACCCTTGAATGCCATCAGCAATGGCGGCTTTCTGATTGCCGCATTCATCGCGTGGAACATGGCCAAAAATGACAATGATTGGGGTCCAAAACTATTGGCGATTCTGCTGGCCGCCATCGGCATCGGTTCGTTCACCTTCCACACTTTCGCCACCAACTGGGCCGCGGTTGCCGATGTCGGCCCGATCACCGCCTTCATCCTGGCCTATGTCTATCTGACGATGACGCGCCTGCTGGGATTGCCGTTCTGGGCTGGCTTGCTGGCGATTGCCGCCTTTTTCCCCTATTCCATGGTTCTGGCCAGCGCCGTTTCCAGCTTGTTCGGCCCGCTGAACGGCTCGGTGGCCTATGTGCCGGTCGTCGTCCTGATCTTCGCCTTCGCCGCCCTGACATGGCAACGAGCGCCCGCAACCGGGCGCGGATTGTTGATTGGTGGCGGTTTGCTCACCCTGTCGCTGATCTTCCGCACGATTGACGCTCGCATCTGTCCCAGCCTGCCATTTGGCAGCCATTTCGTCTGGCACCTGCTCAACGCGATCCTGCTCTGGTGGATGATCCGGGTGCTGATCCGCCACAACACGGGCCTGTCACTTGCCAGCGGCACCCGGCGCGGCTAATACCGCGCCGATACAGGCAAAGGCTGAAATATGGCGATTGACAAGGAAACCGCGCGGCGCGTGGCGCATCTGGCCCGAATCGAAGTGGCCGAGGCCGATCTCGACCATGTCGCCCGCGAATTGAGCGGCATCCTGGGTTTCATGGAGCAACTGACCGAGGTTGATGTCACCGGTGTCGAACCGATGACCTCGGTCACCCCGATGAACGCGCCGCTGCGCTATGATGAAATCACCGATGGTGGCAATGCCGAACGGGTGCTGGCCAGCGCGCCGCTGCGCCGCGACGGGTTTTTCGCGGTGCCGAAAGTGGTTGAATGATGAGCCTGTCGAGCCTGACCATCGCCGAAGCGCGGAACCGGCTGCGCGCCCGGGCAACGACATCGCGCGCGCTGACGCAGGATTGCCTGGCGGCGATCGCGGCGGCGACCGGCCTGAACGCCTTTTGCCGTGTCACCGCCGATGCGGCACTGGCCCAGGCCGACGCCGCGGATGCGCGGCTGCAATCGGGCGACGCCCCCGACCTGTGCGGCATTCCCTTGGGCATCAAAGACCTGTTTTGCACCCAGGGCGTGCCCGCCCAGGCGGCGTCGGGCATCCTCAAAGGCTTCGTGCCTGCTTATGAAAGCACGATCACCGCCCGGCTGTGGCAGCGCGGCGCGGTAATGCTCGGCAAACTGAACATGGACGAATTCGCCATGGGGTCTTCGACCGAAACTTCGGTCTATGGCAATGCCGTCTCGCCCTGGCGCGCCAAAGGCTCGACCAAAGCCCTCACCCCCGGCGGCTCGTCCGGCGGCTCGGCCGCCGCGGTCGCCGCCGACCTGTGTCTGGCCGCGCTTGGTACCGATACCGGCGGCTCGATCCGCCAACCCGCGGCCTTTACTGGTATCGTGGGTATCAAGCCGACCTATGGCCGTTGCTCGCGCTGGGGGATCATTGCATTCGCCTCGTCGCTCGACCAGGCCGGGCCGATGACCAAATCGGTGCGCGATGCGGCGATCCTGCTGCAGGCGATGGCCGGACATGATCCGAAGGATTCGACCAGCGCCGATATGACGGTGCCCGATTTCGAGGCGGCACTGACCGGCGACATCCGCGGCAAGAAAATCGGCATCCCGCGCGAATACCGGCTGGACGGCATGCCGGACGAAATCGACGCCTTGTGGGCGCGCGGAGCCGGGATGTTGCGCGATGCCGGAGCGGTGACGGTTGATATCTCGCTGCCGCATACCAAATATGCGCTGCCGGTCTATTACGTGATTGCGCCGGCCGAGGCCTCGTCGAATCTCGCCCGCTATGACGGGGTGCGTTACGGCCACCGGGCCAGGCTGAAGGCGGGCGAAGGCATCACCGAGATGTACGAACGCACCCGGGCCGAAGGTTTTGGCGCCGAGGTGAAACGGCGGATCATGATCGGGTCATATGTGCTGTCGGCGGGGTTTTACGATGCCTACTACACCAAGGCGATGAAAGTCCGTACCCTGATCAAGCAGGATTTCGAGAAAGCCTATGCCACCGGCATCGACGCGATCTTGACCCCCGCCACCCCCTCGTCGGCCTTCGGTCTTGGCGACATGGCCGATGCCGACCCGGTGGCGATGTATCTTAACGACGTGTTTACGGTGACGGTGAACCTGGCCGGGCTGCCCGGAATCAGCGTTCCTGCCGGATTGGACAGCCAGGGTCTGCCGCTGGGCTTGCAGCTGATCGGACGGCCCTGGGACGAGGCCGGTTTGCTGAATACCGCCTATGCATTGGAAAAGGCTTGCGATTTTTCAGCAAAAGCCGAAAAATACTGGTGAAATCGGGGAAAGTCCTCGAAAGGAAAATGACGATGAAGCGTTTGGCGATGGTAAGCGTATTTGCGGTTCTTGCCGCCTGCTCGGACGAACCGGCTGGTGGTGTCGGATATTTTGATCAGAACGGTCTGCCGCAACAAAATATCAGCAACCTGCCCACCGGCCAACCGCTGAGCGCTTCGCAACAGCAACTGGCATTCGAGCAGGCCGAACGGCAGAGGCTGGCGGGGCTGAACGGCGATCCGCTGGTCGGCACCATCGAAAACGCGCTGAACGAGGCGGATGGATCAACCGGCGCTGCGATGATCGCCGAGGCCAATGCCGCCGCCATCGATCCGCTGACCGGCCTGCCCTATGCCGGCATCGGCATCGACCGCAATGCCGACAGCATCAACCTGGCCGAATATTCGCAGGAGCAGCAGAAAATTGACCGCGAAAACGCGGCCCGCGAACTTGCGCTGGCCCGGTCGCAGCTGATCGTGGTCTCGCCCGATCAGGTTGACGGCGGCAGCCGCAGCAATGCGCTGCAGCAGTTTGCCCGGTCGACAACGCACAATGTCGGTGAAAAGAAATACCGGCGCGGCCTGTTTTCCGACGCCGAGGCAACCTTGGCCAACTGCGGGAATTACCGGTCAGCCGACGACGCCCAGCGGGCCTTCCTTGCGGCTGGCGGTCCGGCGACCGACGGCCAGAACCTTGATCCGGACGGCGACGGTTTCGCCTGCCGCTGGTCGCCCCTGCCATTCCGGAATTGAGCCAAAAAAGAAAATACCCCGCAAATTGCGGGGCATTTTCCGATTGCGAATTGGCTGACGATCAGACTTTCAGGTCACCCGCGCTTTTGCGCCCGTCGCGACCGTCGATCAGTTCATACTGGATAGGTTGATTATCTTTCAGAGTTTGCAAGCCCGCTGCCTGAACCGCCGTGATATGAACAAAAATGTCTTTGCCGCCGTCCTCAGGTTGAATAAACCCGAAGCCTTTCTCAGTATTGAACCACTTTACCGTGCCTTTTGCCATTGCTGACAGTCCTTCAAGTAACTGACTGGCGCCCAGCGCACCAGCTTCTGCGTAGTCACGTCCCACTCATTTCCACCACCCCTCGCAGGGCTCTGGCCGTTCAAGGAATCGAAACTTCGTGGGCAATCCTTACTGAAAATGCATCGCGATTTCAATCAAACGTGCCTTCGCTGACAGAAAATCACCGCCTTTGTCTTTGAATCGCGATTCAACAGGCTATTTTTGCGGCAATCTTTTCCCGCCGACGCGACCATTCCGGGCTGGCATCCTGATTCTGGCACACCTATATTCGACCTGTGCGGCACGGGGCGGCTGATGAACATTTCTGCTTTGCAATTGATTGCCTATGTTGTGCTGGTGGCTGCGATCTGGTCCGTTGCTGCCGGATCGATTGGTCCGTCGACTGCGGGGCTTGGTTAATGGCGGCCGAACATTTCGGCGGAAAATATTCCCGCGATGGTACTTCCCGCCAAAGTCCGCTGAACGCCCCAAACGCCTTTCGAAATCGAAGGCCCGAACGGACGGACTGGCGCAGTGCCATCCTGTTCCTGGCACCCCTGCCACTTCTTTTCAGCAGTTTGGGTGAAATCCGGCGCGGTTATGCGCCTGGTATCCTGGCTGAATTCGGTGCCCTGACTCTGTTGATTCTGGCGGCATTGCTCCTGCGCGATGGTCTGAAAGCCGAAGCCGCATACAAAGCGCGTACCATCGCCCGACCGCCAGCGATACCGCGCAAGATCTTTGCCACTGCCATGACCGGTGCCGGGGTTTTTTTGGCGGCGTGGGCCGGGTGGGACAAGGGACTGCCGACCGCTTTCGTTTATGGTTCAATCGCCGTCTGCGCCCATATCGTGACCTTCGGCATCGATCCGCTTCGCAAGAAGGGCTTGACCGGTGTCGACGAATTCGCCGTCGATCGGGTTGCACGAGCTGTCGATCAGGGCGAGTCGCTGCTGACGCAGACTTTGGATGCCGCCAAACGCATCGGCGACCGCGGACTGGAAGGACGGATCGAACGCCTGTGCGCCGCGGCCCGCGAGGTGTTCCGCGTCGTCGAGCAAGACCCGCGTGATCTGACCCGGGCGCGAAAGTTCATGTCGGTTTACTTGATGGGTGCTCGGGATGCGACGGCCAAGTTTGCCGAAATCTACGCCCGAAGCCGGAACCCGCAGGCACGGGAGGCCTATGAGGCTTTGCTGGGTGACCTCGAGAAATCATTTGCAGCCCATCGCGAAACCTTGCTTGTCGAGGATCGCACTGATCTTGATGTTGAAATTGAAGTCTTGCGGGAGCGCCTGCACCAGGAGGGCGTTGTCGCCCGCTAGAGGAGATTATCATGGCCGAAGATATTCGCGCGCAGGGCGCGACCGCATTGAACGAAGTGGAGCAGGTTACCGCCGTTTTACTGCCAGACCCGAAAACCGAGCTGGTTGTCGTTGACACGGCCAGCCCGGCGGAAAAGGCCGAGATCGACAAACGGATGTCGGAACTCGACATCGGCAACACCCAGTCGATCATCCGCTTTGGCTCGGCGGCGCAAGCCGAACTGCAGATCATCAGCCAGGAAATGCTGGCCGGCGTCCGCAACAAGGATGCCGGCCCCGCCGGCGGGGCCCTGCGCGAAATGGTGGCCAGCTTGCGCGGGTTTTCGCTCTCGGAACTCGACCCCAACCGCAAGCAGAGCTGGTGGGAAAGGCTGGTCGGCAAAGCGGCGCCGATCCACGAATTCATGGCCCGCTATGAAACCGTGCAAGGCCAGATCGACAAGATTACCGGCGAATTGCTGACCCACGAGCATGTGCTGCTGAAAGACATCAAGTCGCTCGACAAGCTGTACGAAAAGACCCTCGATTTTTATGACCAGCTGGCGATCTACATCGCCGCCGGTACCGAAAAGCTGAAGCAGCTTGATGCGGTCGATATTCCGGCCAAGGAGAAATATGTGGCTGAAGCCCCCGCCGAGGAAGGGGTGATCCGGGCCCAGCAATTGCGCGATCTGCGATCGGCGCGCGATGATCTGGAACGCCGGGTCCACGATTTGAAACTGACCCGGCAAGTGACCATGCAATCGCTGCCCTCGATCCGGCTGGTGCAGGAAAACGACAAGTCGCTGGTGACCAGGATAAATTCGACTTTGGTCAATACGGTGCCGCTGTGGGAAACCCAATTGGCCCAGGCGGTGACGGTCCACCGGTCGCGCGAGGCGGCGGTCGTCGTGAAAGAGGCCAGCGACCTGACCAGCGAGTTGTTGACCCGGAATGCCGAAAACCTGCGTCAGGCCAATGCCGAAATCCGCACCGAGATGGAGCGCGGCATATTTGACATCGAGGCGATCAAAAAGGCCAATTCCGACCTGATTGCCACCATCGAGGACAGTTTGCGGATTGCCGATGCAGGCAAGGCCAAACGCGCAGCCGCCGAAAAGGATCTGGTTCTGATGGAGGCCGAGCTGAAAACGGCGCTGGCGTCGGCCAAGGCCAAGGCAACGGCGACCGGCCAAAGCGTCGGATCAAGTGCCGGCTAGTTCGCACGATTCTGAGCGCAAGAATGGCCTTTGCGTTTCTTCAATTCCGCCTGTTGGGACAGTAGATGATTTTAGCCCGCCTGTTGCTGATTTTTCTGTCTGTCGGCATTGCGGGATGCAGCAGGTCAGCATTGCCGGTTGAATCGTCGGCGGGCACCGGCGACACCGCGCTGGCCCTGTACTATGCCGAAGTCGAAATGCAGCAGATTGCGGCGGGAAAGATGCGTCGCGAGGTGCTGCCGCTGGATGCGCCGTTCACGACCCGCGATCTGGTCAAGAATTTCGACCGGATCGCGCTGTTTAACGAATATGCTGTGGTTGATGGCCAGTACGTGCCGCGCGAATCCGAAAGCTCGCTGCGACGCTGGGCCAAACCTGTTCGTATCGGCCTGGTTTTCGGCGATTCGGTCCCCCCCGGTGTTGCGTCGGCCGATCAGGCAATCGTGCAGAGTTTTGCCAACAAACTGGCAACTATCACCGGCCTCGACGTGCAATTGTCGAATGAACGCGAGGCGAATTTTCTGGTCATGTTCCTAAATCAGGCCGAGCAAAGGGATTACGCCCGCGCCCTGTCGCGGCGGTATCCGTTTATCGAGCCCGCTGTTATCGCCGCGTTCCGCAACTCGCCCGCCGGGATCTTTTGCGTGACCTATGCGTTTCCAGACCCGGTCAATCCAGCCACCTACGAAACGGCGCTGGTGCTGGTGAAGGCCGAGCAGGGCCCGCGTATGCGCGAAAGCTGCATCCACGAAGAAATGGCGCAGGCGATGGGACTGGCCAATGATTATCGCAACGCCCGTCCGTCGATCTTCAACGACGACGACGAATTCGCCCTGCTGACCCGGCACGACGAGATCTTGCTGCGCATGCTCTACGACCCGCGGCTGACACCGGGCATGTCGCGGGCTGAAGCGTTGCCGTTCCTTCCGACTATCGCCGCAGCGGCGGCGGGGGCGAGCTGAAATATGCATAGGAGACCTGAATGGGCATTCTCGATTTTCTGACCGGCGAATTCATCGACGTCATTCAATGGACCGATGACAGCCGCGACACCCTGGTCTGGCGCTTCGAGCGCGAGGACCACGAGATCAAATACGGCGCCAAGCTGACCGTGCGCGAGGGCCAGGTGGCGGTGTTCATCCACGAAGGCCAGTTGGCCGATGTGTTCACACCGGGCCTCTATCAGCTTGAAACCAATAACATGCCGATCCTGACGACATTGCAGAACTGGTCGCACGGGTTTCAGTCGCCATTCAAATCCGAGGTTTATTTCGTCAACACCACAAGGTTCCAGGACCTGAAATGGGGCACCAAGAACCCGGTCATGCTGCGCGACCCCGAGTTCGGCCCGATCCGCTTGCGGGCCTTTGGCACCTATACGATGCGGGTCAAGGATGCCGGCAAGTTCATGACCGAGATCGTCGGCACCGACGGCGAATTCACCACCGACGAGATCGCCTTCCAGATCCGCAACATCATCGTCGCCCGGTTTTCAACCGCCATCGCCCGCAGCAATATCCCGGTGCTCGACATGGCGGCCAATACCGAGGAACTGGGCAAGCTGCTGGCCGAACGGATCACCCCGGACGTGGCCGAATATGGCCTGGAGATCCCGTCGTTCTACATCGAGAACATTTCGCTGCCCGAAGAGGTGGAAAAGGCGCTCGACAAACGCTCGTCGGCCGGGATCGCCGGCGATCTGCGCCGTTTCCGCGAATATTCCGAGGCCGAAGCGATGACCGAGGCCGCCCGCAACCCCGGCGGTGCCATGGGCACGATGATCGGCGCTGGCATGGGAATGGGCATGGGCGCCCGCAGCGGCCCGTGGGGCAGCACACCAGAGGCGCCGCCACCCGCTGACGCGCCCGCGTGGCATGTGGCGGTCGGCGGCGAGGCCAATGGCCCGTTTGACGCCTCCGCGCTCGGCGGCATGGCGGCCAAAGGCTTGCTGACCAAGGCGAGCTGGGTGTGGACACCGGGCAGCGACGGCTGGAAACGGGCGGGCGACATCGCCGGGCTGGCCTCGATGTTCGGCTCTTTACCACCAAAACCGCCGGCGGACTGATCGAGGTGGCCGAGGCTGGCGTCATTGCTGGAAGCGAACACCGCTTCCCCTGCGAAACCTGCGGATCGGACCTGCGCTTTGGCCCGGGCACCGTGACGCTGGTCTGCGATCATTGCGGTGCTGCCAAAAGCATCGAAAATTCAGTTTGGGGCGGCGAGGCGATCAAGGAACTCGACTTCCGCAGGGCTGTCGGCAATCAGCTTTCGGAATCGGAAACGGAAGAGATTCAGGTCACGTCCTGCCCCAACTGCGGGGCGCTGGTCGAGTTTGATGCCAACAACCACGCCACCGAATGCCCGTTCTGTGCCACCCCGGTTGTTACCGACACCGGCAGGCACCGGCTGATCAAGCCGCAGGCCCTGCTGCCGTTTGCCGTGCAGGAGGCCGAGGCGCGCGACCAGTTGCGCAAATGGCTCGGACGGCTGTGGCTCGCGCCGGGCGGGGTGCAGGACTATGCCCGCGCCGGGAGGACGATGCAGGGCATCTATGTGCCGTACTGGACCTATGATGCCGATACCAGGTCGCAATATCGCGGCAAGCGCGGCACCATATATTACGAAACCCAGACGGTCATCGTGACGGTCAAAGGCCGCATCGAGCGGCGCCAGCAGCAGGTGCCGAAAATCCGCTGGCACGCCGTGGCGGGCGCGGTTGCGCGATTCTTTGACGACGTGCTGGTGCTGGGCTCGCGCGCCTTGCCCAAGGCCTATACCGACGGCCTCGCCCCGTGGGACCTGGCGGCGCTGGAAGCCTATCGCCCGGAATTTCTCGCCGGTTTCCGCGCCGAAGGCTATACGGTGCCGCTGGAGGAGTCCTATCAGGAGGCCCGCCAGATCATGGACGGCGTGATCGCGGCCGATGTGCGCGCCGACATCGGCGGCGACCTGCAAGAGATCGACGATTTGCAGACAATCGTCAGCGCCGTCACCTTCAAGCATGTCCTGCTGCCGGTCTGGCTGGCCGCCTACAAATACCGCGGTCGGACATTCCGCTTCGTGGTGAACGGCCGCACCGGCGAGGTGCAGGGCGAACGGCCCTATTCGGTCTGGAAAATTGCTTTCGCGGTGATCGTCAGTGCTATTGCCGCAGCTGTCGTGGGGTACTTTATCGCTCAG
>JAYTCN010000088.1:0-5066 GCA_043736475.1 Paracoccaceae bacterium | reverse complement strand
CCCGCTTGCCGGTGGGCGCGCCCAAATGGTTGAGGATGCCATAGCCCAGATGGTGACCCTCCATGATCCAGCGGACGGCGACCTTCTCGCCGCCCTCTTCGCAGGGGTTGGAGCAGATGTGCTGCGGCGTGAAAGCGGCGTCGGGCAGCGACCCGATCAACCCCAGCGTCTGGTGAATGACCGAGGCGACGCCATACAACTCCGCCATCAGCGGCCCATGATACTGCACGGTCGGCGCGCAAACCTTGGCAAGCGTGCCCAACATCTTGCGGTTATAGACGTCGTGCATCCAGCGCAGAGTGTGCCGCTCTGTCTCGGTCGAGGCGGGCGACAGATCGGCTTCCGCCTCGGGCGGGTACTGGCCGATCATGTGGCGATTCTCGCCAATATCCAGTGAAACAAGACCTTTGTCGAAGCTCGCCTTGGCGATCCGCTCGGCATATTCCTGCACATCCAGACCCAGTTGCTGCAAAATGGCGGTGGTATCGGCCACCACCCATTCGCGGTAGATCTTGTTTTCATAGATCATGCAGTCGGCCACGGTGCGCGAGGTGAACATGCGTCCGGTCGGGGCTCCAAGGTGGCCGTTCTGCGTATGCCGCCCGGTTCCTGTGACCAGATGCGAGGTGTAGAACCCCTCATCCTCGTTGCCTTTCCAGATGACATGGGTGGCCATGCCCCGCCGTTCGGGGAAGGACACCAGCCGCTGGATCGTATCGCGCACCACCTCTTCGCGGGTGTAAATCGTGCCGGTGGTGCCATAAAGCACGCAATTGTGGGTGTAGTGCGAATAGATCAGACCAATGTCACGCTCATCCCAGATCTTGTGGGTGCAGCGCACGATGTAATCGACGATATCGGTGTAGATGGCATCAAACCCGCGCATCGGTTGGGCGCGTTTGCCGTGCGCGGGGGCCAGATCGGGGTAATCGTGCCGTTCGACCTGCATCGCCTTCGCCGCCCGGACGGGCGCCAGTTCGCCCACCGGCTTCGCGCCGTCGTTCTTTTCTGCCATGGCTTTCTCCTGCCGCTTGTTCCGGTCCATGGGCCGCGACTCAGCCGTGCCCCTGACCCGAGTGTAACTCGACGCGGATAGAACTGACCGCGATAGCATACGTATGCAAGCACAATCTTGGATCCGGGCTTTTTCGGTGCGAGGCAAGCTGGCCGCTGGATTGCCGGCAGATCGGGCCGTTGGCCCGGCAGCCGGCATGACACCTATCGGTTATGCCTGCGCAGCTCGCCGACGAACAACGGTGTGAGCCTGTTGAAATGACTTTATGCAAAGGCGCTGTCGCAAGCCCCTTGCATTGACGGGAGGGATGAACCGCAGGAATATTGGCCCGTTCATCCGGATACGGCAAAACAGGCCCAGTCCGCACCTGGCCAACCGCCTCGTATCTCATCGCCGCCAGGTGGGCCGGTGCCCAGAAGGTGACGCAGGTCGCCTTCAAGCCCGAATGAACCAAACACGCCAAGGCCGCCCCTTCAGGCCATCCGGCGCCATTCGCTTCGGCCCTCATCGAGGGTTTGTGGCGTTCCTCGATCGGCGCTTCGCGGGCCTCGCAGTTGTATTTTGCGCGGTCGGGCAGGCACTTCCGCCATCGCAACCGTTCGAACCTCGGCCATTGCAGCGCTCGGCAAGAAATCATTGTGATATCAAGAGGTTATCGTGCAAGCCTCTGAAATCAAATGACAGCCGTTCTTCCGGGAGATTCGGCTCATAACCTGAAGGCCGCAGGTTCAAATCCTGCCCCCGCAACCAAATTAGCACGACATATCAAAGCCCTGCGCGAGAAATCGTGTGGGGTATTCTGTTACGCGGCGCCCGGGTCAACAACAGGTCAACAAAACAGGCAAAGTTGCGACGGAGGGTAACCGTCCGGTCTCGCTGCTGACCTGCGCCCCTGAACTTCCTCCAGTTTTTGGTAGAGTCCGCCCATTCGTGACCTGCTCCCCGACCTTGGACCACCCCGGCGGGCCTTTCCGGCCATGTTGCGGTCAGCGCAGGCCCTGTGCCGCTGACCGATCCATCAGTTCTATCGGGGGTTTGTTGCCGATCGAGCTGTGTGGGCGCACCTCATTGTAGTCTCTGCGCCAAGTCTCGCATTTTCGGACGGCGTCGTCGGGGCTCATGAACCAATGCGCGTTCAGGCATTCCGCCCGGAACTTGCCGTTCAGGCTTTCGATGAACGCGCTCGCCAATGTCCTCGGACCAATGGCGGACAATGGCTCGCTCGGTCGGCTTGCCCGGCCGCGAGAAGTCCAGCGTCACGTCGCGCTGACAGGCCCAGAGGTCGAGGTCGCGCGAGATGAACTTGGCTCACCCTGATCCACCCGGTTGGTCTTCGGCAGACCGATCTCTGCGCCCACCCTTTCCAGCACTTCGATCACGTCCGGGGTCCGAAACCGGAGCTTCGGCACGTTGGCCGGAGCATAGCGGCTGAACGTATCGATCAACATGTGCGCACCCCGCTCCGAATGTCCCTCAGGACCGATCTTGCCATAAAAAACGCAGATCGCCGATGGGATATGTGATCATCCGGGATGTGACAGCTATGATCACTCAGCCGTCGAAAGCTTCTTCAAATCCATCAAGGCTGAACTGGTTTGGCGCAGGAACCGGCAGACGCGCCGCGAGGTCGAAGTTGCCCGCCTTGCCTAGATCAACGGCTTCTACAACCCTGCCGCAAACACTCAGCCTTGGGCTGGAAAAGCCCAATGACTATCGAACGAAAGGCCGCTTAAGATGAATACCTGACAGGAACAGAACCGCGACAGGTCCATTGCGCCATTGCGGTGCTCGGAGGTGAGATGGAACAGAAAATGATCGGGGGATCGTTTTTCTGTCGAACGGTTTCCTGGTTGTCCAATCGCCTTCACCTTCCGACTTTATCCAGTGCTGTCGATCAGCCGGTGCAGCGCACCGGTGCCGGGGCGGCAGGGGATGCCCACACGGAGCCCCTTCTGGCTGCGGTAAAGCGTGCTGAAGTCGAGAACGGGCAAGTCCAGCCCCGCGAGGTCCGGAGCCTCGCAACTGACACTTTGGCGCCACACGGGGAAATCCTCACGATTTTTGTATCAGAGCCCGCCCCGATCTCGTTGCGCCCTGGCGTATAATCAGCGCAATCTCAGCGTAGACTTCCGGCGTTGCGTATCCGTCCAGCGCAATGGTGGTGCGGCGGCGGAGCAGGTCGTCGGCGGTTTCAGCGCGTTCGGTGCGGATCAGGTGGGCGATTTCCTGATAGCTGTAGTCGGGCAGGGTCTGCAGCGGGGTCTCGGCCTCGCCGTTCAGGCTGGCGCAAAAGAGCGCGGCGCGGGTGCCGTAGCGGGTTAGCAGGCGGTCGGCGCGGTCAGGCGTGATGCCGCCGGTCAGGCTGAGGCTGCGCAGGAATGCGGCCTTATCGGCGGCAGTTTGCGGGAAATCGCGGCCGCCGCCGATCGGCAGTCCGGCGGTGCTTCGGTGGCGGGGCTGGTCGAGATGGGCCAGAACCACATCGGTCGCAGTTTCGGAAAAACCGCGAAAGGTGGTCCATTTGCCGCCGATCAGGCAGAGTACCGGGGTCGTGGCGCCGGGCAGCGTGTCGGTGGTGATCGAGTGATCGCGGGTCACTGCGCCGGTTTTTCCGCCATCCGAGCGCGGCAGGGGTCGGACGCCGCTGAAGCGGTAGACGATCTGATCATCCGTTACGGGGAGGGCAGGGAATACTTCGGTGACTGCGGCGCGCAGATAAGCGGCCTCAGCGGGGGTGCAGGTGGCGGTGTCGGGGTCGGGGGTGACAATGTCGGTCGAGCCGATCAGCACGTTTTGACCAAGCGGATAGATCAGGTTCACCCGGCCATCGGCGGTGCCGAAATACACCATCCGGCCTTTCAGCGCTGCCCATAATGCCGGATTGCGCACCACGATATGCGCGCCCCGGCTGCCGCCCATATGCTGACTGGTGATGCCAAGGCTGGCGTTGATCTTGTCAATCCAGGCCCCGCCGGCATTGACCACCACCCGGGCGCGGGCGGCCTGATCGCGGCCTTTCGCGTGGTAGCGGATCACGCCGTCCCCGGCCCCCAGCAGGGTGGCATGATTCACCGCCTGGCTGGCGGGATGCAGGGCCTCGCCATCGAGCACCAGCTCCAGCCCCAGCCGTTCGGCATGGGAAATCCGCGCCTCGTAATACAGGCCCGCGCCTTTCAGGGCGGGGTCGAGGCCGGGCATGTCGCGGCGCAGGGCGCGGGCGGTCAGCAACTTGTGGCGTGGCAGGACGCGGAATTTGCGGCCATAGAAATCATAAAGCGCCAGCCCCAGCGCGGTGATCACAAAGCCCCGGTCGTTCAGCGGCGCGTTGATCCGCAAGAAGCGCGCGACCGAGCCGACGATCCCGCAGAAGTACGACCGCACCGGCACGATGCAGGGCAGAGCGGTGACATAATGCGGGGCAGTGTGCAGCAGCATGTTGCGCTCGGTCGCGGATTCGCGGACCAGGCGGAACTCGCCGGTTTCCAGATATTTCAACCCGCCATGCATCAAACGGGAAGATCCCTGCGAGGCCCCGGCGCAGAAATCATCGCGCTCGATCAGCAGACATTTAACGCCCTGCGCGCACAGATCGCGAAAGGTACCGCAGCCGTTGATGCCGCCGCCGAGGATCACGACATCATAGGCCTCAACCGGCGGGTCAGTCGTCAAGAAAGGCCACTTTCATCGCACCACCGCCTTCGGCCATCGCAAAGGCCTGATCAAGCTGATCCAGCCGGTAGCGGTGGGTGATCATGTCCGAGGTGTCGATCCGCTGATCGGCCACCATGCGCAGGGCGGTGGCATAATCGAGCCGCGACAGGCCGAAGGCGCCGGTGATCCGCAGCTCGTCATAATGGATCGCGTTCACGTCCAGCTGGCCAAATTCGCCTTTTGAGAAACCCGCGAACAGGCTGACCCGGCCGCCGAAACCGGCCAGCCCGATCGCCTGCGTCGCCAGCGCCGGAATCCCGATGGCGCAGATCACCACATCGGCCCCAAGCCCGCCGGTTGCCGCGCGGACTTCGGCGCGCAGGTCGCAGGCCAGCGGGTC
>JAYTCN010000087.1:0-5071 GCA_043736475.1 Paracoccaceae bacterium | reverse complement strand
TTTTTCGACCCGGCAATCGAAAATCACCGGCCCGTCATAGGCGAGCCTTTCCTTGATCGCCTCGTCGAGATCGGCCGGATCGTCGCAGCGGATACCCTTGCCGCCGAAGGCCTCGGCCAGTTTGACGAAATCGGGCAGGGCTTCGGACCACGAATGGCTGTAGCGTTCGCCGTGCAACAATTCCTGCCACTGGCGCACCATGCCAAGACGTTCGTTGTTGATAATGAACTGCTTGACCGGCAGGCGGTACTGCACCGCGGTGCCCATTTCTTGCATGTTCATCAGCCACGAGGCTTCACCCGCGACATTGATAACCAGCGAACCGGGGTGAGCGACCTGAACGCCGTTCGAGGAGGGCAGGCCGTAACCCATCGTGCCCAATCCGCCCGAGGTCATCCAGCGGTGCGGTTCCTCGAAACCAAGGAACTGCGCTGCCCACATCTGGTGCTGGCCGACTTCGGTGCAGATGTAGCGGTCCATATGCTTGGTCAGGGCTTCCAGACGCTCCAGCGCGTATTGCGGTTTGATGACTTTGGTCGAATTCTTGTAGGTCAGGCATTTTTTCGCCCGCCAATGATTGATCTCGTTCCACCAACTGGCGACTTCCAACGAAGCGGTTTTCTTGCCACGCTCTTTCCACAGCTTCAGCATATCGCCGAGCACATTGGCGATGTCGCCGACGATCGGCACATCGACCCGGATATTCTTGTTGATCGACGACGGGTCGATGTCGATGTGGATCTTGAACGAGCCGGGGCTGAAGGCATCGAGCCGCCCGGTGATCCGGTCATCAAAGCGGGCGCCGATGCAGACCATCACGTCGCAATCGTGCATGGCCCAGTTCGCCTCGTAGGTGCCGTGCATGCCGAGCATGCCGAGCCAGTTCTGGCCCGATGCGGGGTATGCGCCAAGGCCCATCAGGGTTGAGGTGATCGGGAAGTTGGTGGCGGCCACCAGTTCGCGCAGCAATTGACTGGCCTTGAGGCCGGAATTGATGACGCCGCCGCCGGAATAGAGGATCGGTTTTTTGGCCCGTTCAAGCGCCTCGACGGCCCGCAGAATGGCACCTGCGTCGCCTTTGACCCGCGGCTGGTAATGCGAGACCCTGGCTTTTTCCGGCGGCATATAGATACCGGTGGCGAACTGGACGTCTTTGGGGATGTCGACCAGCACCGGGCCGGGGCGGCCGTGGGTGGCGACATGGAAGGCCTGGTGGATGGTTTCGGCGAGGATGTTGGTGTCCTTGACCAGCCAGTTGTGCTTGGTGCAGGGCCGGGTGATGCCGACGGTATCGGCTTCCTGAAAGGCGTCGTTGCCGATCATGAAGGTCGGGACCTGGCCGGTCAAAACGACCAAGGGGATCGAATCCATCAGCGCGTCGGTCATGCCGGTGACGGCGTTGGTGGCGCCGGGGCCGGAAGTGACCAGCACGACGCCGGGACGACCGGTCGAGCGGGCGTAGCCCTCGGCGGCATGGGTCGCGCCCTGTTCGTGGCGCACGAGGATGTGGCGGATGTCGTTTTGCTGAAACACTTCGTCATAGATCGGCAGCACCGCGCCGCCGGGATAACCGAAAATGGTATCGACGCCCTGGTCTTTGAGCGCCTGTACGACAATCTGGGCGCCGGTCATCTGGCGGGTCATGGCAGTCTCCGTTCATTCCACTGCCCGCAAGCGGGCATAAAAAAACCCCCGTTTGGGGGTGCAGCGCTCGAGCCGGGGCCGGATGTCAGGGCATCCGCCGGGTCAAGCGCGCTGCAATCACGACAAGGAAATCAGACATTCCCATACTCTCCTGCTGGCGATGTTCTAGGCAGCGATTCGGCGCAGGTCAACGGGCAAAAAACTAATTAAATTACAATTATGGGTAAATTTTGTAATTTTGTTGCGCAAGTAAAGGCAAAAACGGCATATTCGAAAACATTCTGATGTTTTGATCAGGTCAGCGGCGGCAAATGGATTGCGGCAACCTGCGCTGAAATCGGGTCTTTCGACAGGGGATGACGGTCGTCGCCATAGGGGCCCGGCCCGGCCAGAGTCTGCCAGCTGCCGGCGCGATAGATCTCGATTGGGCGGAAGCGCGATTTATAGTCCATTTTGGCGCTGCCCGGCACCCAATAACCGAGGTAAACGTAATTCATGCCGGCTTCCCGGGCCAGACGAACATGGTCGAGGATCATGTAGGTGCCCAGACTGTGGCGCTCCAAAGCGGGGTCGAAGAACGAATAGACCAGCGAGAGGCCGTCGTTGAGAACGTCGGTCAGGCAGACGGCGACCAGCTCGCGCGTGCCGGGTGTGTCGGGGTCAGGCCGATAATATTCGACAACGCGCGACCGAACCGGCGTTTCCTCGATCATTGCGGCGTACTCGAGAATGTCCATTTCGGCCATGCCGCCATCGGAATGGCGCGAGTCGAGGTAACGGCGGAACAGCTGGTACTGGTCCTCGGTCGCCCAGGGAGCGGCGGCTTCGCGGACGATCCCCGAGTTCCGCTCGAGCACGCGGCGCTGCGACCGTGAGGAATGGAATGTCGCCACCGGTATTCGGGCCGACATGCAGGCCGAACAATCGGCGCATGAAGGCCGGTACAGTACATTTTGCGAGCGGCGAAACCCCTGTTGGGACAGCGCATTGTTCAAGATGTTGGCGGAGTCGCCGTGCAGCGCCGTAAACAATTTGCGCTCGACCCTGCCGTCGAGGTACGGGCAGGGCTGCGGCGCCGTCACATAGAATTGCGGCGTTATGGGCAGACTATGGCGCATTCCGGTACAGGTTCCGTTAAGACATCTTAACGTAGCAATGGCACGCTTGTCTTAGCAATCCCTGAATTTTTCGTTCAGGCCGGTCGATTGATCGCGGCGGAACCCAATAACATGTCGGGCAGGCCCTGCCCCTTTGCCGTAATCAGCATCGAAATCATCGAAATGAGCTGACCCATCACGAACGCGAAGCAGAGCAGGAACAGGATTGTATGGGCAAGTGCTTGTCCGGATGAGAATTTCTCGCCCATTCGGTCACGAAATTCGATGCCGGTCAGCCGCATTCCCGGCGTGGCCGAGCGCTTGGCGATGGTCAGCCAGCGGTAAAAGAAACTCAGGACAGTCATCACAAGCGGGAAAACCCAAAACAGCAGACCCAGCGTGAACAGGGAAACGACGATACTCAGCGCTCCGATGATGATCGTGTCGAAAATCCAGGCGACAAATCGACGGGTTGCGACACCTTCGTAGAACTGGCGGTCAATGGTCGGGTGCGGCAAACCGTCGGCGTGATAGGTGCCGGCAAATCCTTCGGTCATTTCTCGTGCCCCTCTGTGAATGGTATGGCCCCGGCACGGTTGCGACGGGGCCACGCGGCCATGGGTGTCAGGCGGGTTGCGCGTCAGACACATCGGGCGCGCGGGTGACGTCGTCCCGGCGCTGATTCATGAACATGTCGAATTCCGACTGGTCTTTTGCGGTGCGCAGCCGATCCATGAAGGAATGGAAGGCCGATTGTTCGTCTTCCAGACGTTTCAGGGTTTCGTTGCGGTAGGTATCAAACACCGAATTGCCGGATGGCTTGTGGAAGGCGTGGCGGAAAGCTCGGTCAGCAGAATGCGAAGAACGGCACATGCGATTGCTCCAGATCATGTAAAAGAGAAGGGCGAGGCCCAAGGGCCAGATGAAGATAAAGCCCAGGATCATCGCCGCCAGCCAGGCCATCGGCCCGCGTTCGTCGAGCCAGCCCTTGACCCGGCTGAAGAAGTCAGTGACAGCGTGCATCGCAAGTTTTCCCCTGTGTTGGTTGATGTTAATGTTATTCACATTCACATAAATAAGCGACGCGAATTTGGGTTCAAGAGTGTCCCGCAAGATTTTCCGGAAATTCTTGAAATGATCAATCGCGGCCGATCAGGCCCAAGCCACGCAGGTAGATACCAGTGCCGCTTTCCAGCAGGTCTTCGGCGGAAAACGCCGAACGGGTTCCCGGTTCACCGCGGGCGAACAGCTCGACGACGCCGTGCGACAGGGCCCAGATATGCTGGCTGACCATACTTGCCGGCGGGCGTTTTCCCGCAGGAAGGTGCGAAGAAAGTTTCTCGGCGGCCTGGGTTAACACCGCCATGGCGCGGTTGGCGGAAATCGCCAGTTCGCGGTTGGATGCGATGGGAGCGCCGCTTTCGAACATGGTGATGTAATAGCCGGGAAATTTTCGGGCAAAGGCGAGATAGGCGCGGCCGACAGCTTCAAAGGCCGTGAGGGTTGAGGGCTGACCATTATTGTAGGCGCGTTCCATCAACGCGCCAAAAATCTCGAATCCCTGGCGCGCCGCCTCGGCGATCACCTCGTCCTTGTTGCGAAAGTGCCGGTACGGAGCGGCGGCGCTGACGCCCGCTGTCTTGGCCGCCTCGGACAAGGTAAAGCCGTGCGGACCTTTTTCGACCGCCAGCGCAAGCGTGGCCTCGACCAGCGCCTGTTTCAGGTTGCCGTGGTGATAGGTCTTGCGGTCGGGGTCGGTAGCGTCGGTCATATCATTTTGGCGGTTTGTCCGGGCCCAGCAACTCGGGCCCGCCGCAGAGGACGCGGTCGGGTGGTGCTGCCACCTTTTTATCTTTGCCCTGATAATCGAGTGCCGACAGCACCGCGCGAATAGCGGCCAGCCGCGCCCGTTTCTGATCTTCCGCCAGGATGATCGTCCACGGCGCTGCAGCGGTGTGGGAGCGCTGCATCGTTTGGCTGATGGCCTTGGTGTAATCATCCCATTTGGCCAGGCCATCGACGTCTATCGACGAAAGTTTCCAGCCCTTGAGCGGATCGGATTCACGATCAAGAAAACGGCGCAGTTGCTCGGCCCGGCTGACCGTCAGCCAGATTTTCCATAGTATGATGCCGTCTTTGACCAGCATATCTTCGAATTCCGAGACCTGATCAAAGAATCCGGCCCGCTGGGCTTTGTCACAGAAACCGAAAACATGTTCGACAATCGCGCGGTTGTACCAGGAACGATCGAAAAACACGATTTCGCCCGCTGAGGGCAAGTGCTGGATGTAGCGTTGAAAATACCACTGCGTACTTTCAATATCGGAAGG
>JAYTCN010000086.1:0-5078 GCA_043736475.1 Paracoccaceae bacterium | reverse complement strand
TTCACATCGGCGAGACAACCGGCGCCGACACTTCCCGCGCCTGGCTCAGGATCAATGACGCGCCCGCCGGGGCGGCGTCGCCTGGCGGTCAGGTTCTGGGATGCTACATTCACGGCCTGTTCGGATCGGACGGTTTCCGCGCAGCCTATCTGGACCGCATTGGCGCGGCGTCAGCTGGCATCCGCTATCACGCCGACATCGATTCGACGCTTGACGCTCTGGCCAACCACCTTGCCAGACACCTCGACACAAAAGCGATCCTCGAATTGGCGACCTAATCCGTCAGGCTGATATTCAGAGCCCGGCTGATTTCGCGGCGAACCATCTTGCGGACATTGCGCGTAATCCGGTCACCCAAATCACCCTGCAATTCCTCGCGGATGATCGTGCGAATCATGTCGCGCATCGCCGCTTCTTCATTGGCGGGACGATCTGATTTCAGACGACTGCGAAATGTGGCGTCAACCCGGTCGGACGCCGTCAAAACAAGAACATTCGCGGCATTCTTGGCGGCGGATTTGGCGTCAAGACTGTTCACTTCGTCCGACACAAGCTGGCGAATGGAAGAAAGAACGTCGCTCACGTGTTGCACATCCTGATAGGGCTTCATTTACCACTGCTCTGTTTTGGCACCGAATTAAGGCCAGTATATGACCGGCTCGCGCGCCAAACAATCACAATGTAGGTGCAGGCTTGCAAATAACTACTGTATCTAGCGCCACTAGTTGCCCCATCGGCTGCCAATCCGGTCCAAAACCGACCCGTCGAAACCCGACACCGGGCCGTTCTGCACCCGGTCATAGTTGACGTCCGGATCATAGGACGGGATGCCCAAATCCAGATGCGCAACCGTCAACAACCCCATCGAGGCCAGCAGATTGAAGGCGGCAACATATTCATCGCGCTGCGCCGAAACCAAATTCGAGCGGGCGGTCAGCAATTCCTGCTCGGCATTGAGCACGTCCAGTGTCGTCCGCGCTCCGAGCGTGGCCTCAACATTCACCCCTTCAAAGGCAACCGTTGACGCTTCGATCTGCTGCTGACCGGCGACGATTGATGCCCGTGCGACCCCCAGATTTGCCCAGGCTATCGAAACCTGCTGCTGCACGGACCGGGCCGCGTTCTGCAATTCGAACTTGCGCTGATCCAGAATTGCACTGGCCTGGCGCTCAAGGGCTTCCAGAGTCCCGCCCTGATACAGTGGCACCGAACCGCTCAGGCTGACGGAAACACCGCCAACAATTTCATGCTCGGTGGCGTCGCCAATCTGAAACCCGGCCTGACCGCCCAAACTCACCCTCGGACCCGAGCTGGCTTTGGTTCGCGCCAGATCAAACGCGGCGGCATCCTGCGCGAATCGCGCACCCACAACCGACGGATGTTCGCCCATGGCGATGCTGACAGCGTCGGCCAAGGTCGCGGGCAAGCCCGGAATCGGCGGCAACGACCCAAGATCGCCGGGCGCATAGCCGATGGCCGCCAGGTAATTCTGCGCCGAGATCGCCAGGCCACCCTGGCTTGCGCTCAGGCTGGCCCGCGACGCCGCCAGACGGGCCTCGGCCTGACTGACATCGGTGCGGGTTACTTCACCCACGGCAAAGCGGTCGTTCACTGCTTCGACTTGTTCCCGCAAGACACGCACGTTATTTTCCGACAACTCAACGAATTGCCTGTCGCGTCGGACGTCGAGAAACGCGATCGCCGCGGTCAGCAAAACACCCTGTTCCGCCGCTCTCAGACCTGCCCGCGCCGCCATGATATTGGCTTTGGCCGATTCAACTGCCGCAGGAGTCTGGCCCGAATCGTACAGCACCAGACTGGCGTCGAGCGAGGCTTGCCAGGTATCGGTAATCTCGCCGGGTTGCCCGGTATTCGCTGACAAACTGCCCATGCCGTTTACGGAAACGTTCGGTCGCATGCCGGCGCGGGCCAGCGGCACCGTTTCATCTTGCGCCCGCAGACCCGCCCGGCTGACCGCGAGCAAAGGCGAGTTCTGATAGGCCGCGATCAACGCGTCGGTCAGCGAATGCGCAGCGGCAGCCGAGGGCAAAAACAGCACGACCGCCGCCCCCGCCAGAAGATGTGCCTTCAGACGCTGGAACAGCATGGATCGCCCCTCGAGAAATGTCTTGTTGCAGGCAATTTAGGTATGCAAGCGCCAAGCGCAAGCGCACAAACTCAGAAATGAAAGGTGCGTACCTTGCTGAATCCCGGAAGCATGGGTGCCGTTGCGTCAAACGCCCGCCGCCATATCATCCCGTTTGCCGTCTTCAATCCCGTCCGGCATTGGCCAACCGGTCCATCCAGAAAGATCGCCGCCGCCCTGCCGCCGGGCTTCAGCTGGGCCTCGAGCGATGCCGGAAATTCTTCGATACCCCCTTGCACCAGAATGGCATCGAACGGTCCCTGCTGCTTGGCCCCGTCAACCAATGGCCCAGCGCAGGCAACGGCATTTGCAACCCCGTCGCCGGCAAAACTGGCTTCGGCCAGCATCACCATTTCCGCACTATCCTCGACTCCGACCACCGACGCGGCAATCCGGGCGACGACCGCTGTCGAATAGCCGTGCAGACAGCCGATATCGAGAACCTTTTCGTCGGGCTGAATATCGACGGCCTCCAGCATCTTGCCCAATACGCGCGGGTCCAGCAGCACCCGGTCCGAACCCATGGCAATATGTTCGCCCATATAGGCGACCTGGCGTTTTTCCATCGGCACGTAGGCTTCGCGGGGCACCGCCAGCATTGCGGCGATGATCGGAAACCGCGTGACATCCGAGGGCCGGATCTGGCAGTCAACCATGGCAACGCGGGCGGCTTTAAAGTCAGGCATCGGGAACGCTCTCGGATCGGAACCGGTTGCACTGTCTCTTGCCATATTTGCATTTCCGCGGCAACGCGAGATGCGCATGATCGCTTGCCCTTGCGCCGCAATTGGGCGGTTGTTATACGGCCCGCAGGACCAAAACCACGGGGCGACGTGGCGGAGTGGTTACGCACCGGATTGCAAATCCGTGAATACCGGTTCGATTCCGGTCGTCGCCTCCAACAAATTCCCGAGTCAAAAATAGGGCCGGGCATTGCCATTTGAATCCGGCACCTTGGCCACGCTTGTCGTCCTGGCTTTCGTTGCCGGGCTGGTGCGCGGCTTTGCCGGCCTTGGTGGCGCGTCGGTCATATCGGAAGACTGCCACTTCGAAGATGCGGCGCGCCGAGAATCCCTGACCGGCCCCGAGGGCTGCAGGCGGGACTACCATCGCTGGCGGGCGGCGTTCCCCGACGGCGTCGTCAAAGTCATGAACGTGATCGTGGGTGGTGACCGGGCCGTCGTCGAGTTCGTCAACCGCGGGACCCAGACCGGAACGCTCCACTCGAGTCTGGGCGAGTTTCCACCCAGCGGTCGTCGCATGAAAGTTCGGTATTGCAGCGTCATGCGCGTGAACGACGGCAAGGTCGTCGAAGGTCGGGACTATTACGATTCTGCCAGCATCGCGCGCCAGCCTGGCCTCGCTGACTGACTCCCTGCCGGGTCTGTCGGGAAATCGCCTGCCCCCCTCAGATCAATCCGCGCCGCGCCAGATTGCCCATCAGATCCCTGATCCCGAAACTCCAGGGCGCGCAGTCGTCGCTGCTTTTCATCCGATTGGTCAGGGCACCCAGCAGCGGCGTCGAGACGGTCACGATATCGCCGGTATGGTGGGTAAATCCCTTGCCCGCTTCGTCGCGGTCCTGCACCGGGGCGAACATGGTGCCGCAATACAGCACCAGCCCGTCGGGATACTGATGGTTTGCGCCGATCGTCTGGGCCACCAGATCGAGCGGATCGCGGCTGATCTCAGACATCGATGACGCACCTTCCATCACAAAGCCGTCCTCGCCGACAACCCGCAGGCTGACCACCATCCGGCGGACATCATCAAGCGTGAACGCCCCGTCGAAAAACCGCAGGAACGGCCCGACGGCGGCGCTGGCGTTGTTGTCCTTGGCCTTGCCCAGCAGCAGGGCCGAACGGCCTTCGATATCGCGCAGATTCACGTCGTTGCCCAGCGTCACCCCGCGAATCCGTCCATCCGAAGCAACGACCAGCACAATTTCCGGTTCGGGGTTGTTCCACAACGATTTCGGGTGAATGCCGGCATCGATGCCGGTTCCGACCGACGACATCACCGGCGCTTTGGTGAAAACTTCGGCATCCGGCCCGATGCCGACTTCCAGATATTGCGACCACATTCCCTGTTCGATCAACCGCGCTTTCAATTGCGTCGCCGCATTCGACCCCGGCACCAGCTTGCGCAGGCTGCCGCCCAGCAAGTCGCCGATTTCCGACCGGATCGCATTGGCCGCTTCCGGTGAGCCCTTGGCGCGTTCCTCGATCACCCGTTCCAGCATTGAGGCGGCAAATGTCACTCCCGCCGCCTTGATCGCCTGCAAATCAATCGGTGAGATCAGCCATGCCTGCGCTTCATCGCGGGTGTCCGGTGCCGTATTGGCCAGCAATTCATCGACCGTGCCAATGATTTCGCCGTCGCAGTCTTGCAGCGATCCGGCCGGATCGGGCGCTTCGCACAGGTCGCGCATCGTCGGAAAATATTCGGACACATCAACGATCATGCCGTCGCGCACGGCAATAACCGACGGTCCGTCCTGATCGGGCCGCCAGGCCCGTCCAGCCAAGGCGGCCGTCGCCGCGTCGCGCGGCAGGGTGTCGGCAAGGTCAAAATCCGGCATGGTTTGCTCCGTTCACTCCACCGTCACCAACTAAACACGGATACCGGCGGTTTGCGAGCCTTTCACGATTTGCCGGCAACCGCAGCTTCGGCGAATGTCGCCATACCTGAATGACAGGCCACCGCCGATTTCAGGATCGATACCGCCAAAGCCGCTCCTGAACCCTCACCCAGACGCAGGCCAAGCGACAGGATCGGCATCAGCCCGAGTTCGCCCAACAATCGCCCATGCGCCGCCTCGGCCGATACATGCCCGGCAACGCAATGGTCAAGTGCACCCGGCTCGGTTTCAGCCAGTACCGCTGCGGCCGCCGCGCAAATGAACCCGTCCAAAATCACCGGTATCCGGTCA